>JAJZAG010000139.1 GCA_021799555.1 Deltaproteobacteria bacterium
GTTCCACGAATCGCTCAACTTGGCTGCGGTCTGGAAGCTGCCGGTGATCTACGTCTGCGAAAACAACGGCTTCGGCGAGTTCACTCCGATGGAGACCGTGACCTCTGTCAGGGATATCGCCGTGCGCGCTCAGGCTTACGCGATTCCGGCGCACGTCGTTGACGGCAACGATGTTCTCGAAGTCTATCGCTACGCTAGCGAGGCTGCGGCTCGTGCGCGCGCAGGCGAGGGCCCCACCCTGCTCGAGTGTAAGACCTATCGATGGGACGGACACGTCGTTGGTGAGCAGGCTTTCCTTGGCCCGAACGCGTACCGGGCCGAGGCGGAAATCGAGGCATGGAAACAGAAATGCCCGATTATCAAGTTCGAACGATTCGTGCTCGAAGGCGGAAAAATCAGCCGCACTGAACTCGACCGCATTGTCAGCGAAACCCAGAGCGAACTGGATCGGGCTATCGAGTTCGCACGCAATGGCACGCTGCCAGATCCATCTGAAGTTACCGATGACGTTTTTGCCTGAGAAGATCTCCGGATCCAAGGGGCGCGGAATAAAACCGGACGACGCGGATCGAGGTGAGTAACCATGGCGCAGTTAAGTTACGTTCAAGCGATTAATCAGGCGCTCGATGAAGAGATGGCTCGCGATCCTCTAACCTTCGTTATGGGCATCGACGTGGCGCTCGGCGCCTTTGGCGCGACGCGAGGTCTACGGCAGAAGTACGGCGCCAGCCGCGTGCGTAACACTCCCATCTCCGAAGCCGGGTTCGTCGGCGCGGCGGTGGGTGCGGCGATGGCCGGGGCGAGGCCGATTTGCGAAGTCCAGTTCGCGAGCTTCTTTTACTGCGCGATGGATCAGGTTTGTAATCAGGCGGCCAAGCTGCGCTACATGTCGGGCGGGCAGGCGCGGATGCCTTTAACCTTCCGTGCCACGTACGGCGCGGTAGGCAGCGCGGCCGCGCAGCATTCCGAAACCATCTATGCGCAATTCCTGAGCGTCGCGGGACTGAAACTCGCGATGCCGTCTTCGCCCGCCGACGCCAAAGGCCTCCTCAAGAGCGCAATCCGCGACGACAACCCCGTCCTCGTTTTCGAGCATCTCTCGCTCGGCGGATTACGCGAGGAAATCCCAGCCGGCGACCATCTGGTCCCCCTCGGTAAAGCGGCAATTAAGCGTCCTGGCGAGCATGTGACGGTAATCGCGATCGGCGCGATGGTGCAAAAGGCTCTGAAGGCCGCCGAGAATCTGGCGGCTGAGGGTATCAACATCGAGGTTATCGATCCGCGCACGCTCATCCCCCTAGACGAGGACACCATCCTGAGTTCCGTTGCAAAGACCAACCGTGTCGTGATTGCCGACGAAGGTCACATGCGTGGTGGCGCGGCTGCCGATCTTTCAGCCTTGATCGTCGAAAAGGGATTCGACTCGCTCGATGCTCCGCCCAAGCGCGTGACCTCGCTGGATGTTCCAATCCCGTTCAGTCCACCGCTCGAGAGGGCGGCGATAGCGGGCCAAGCGCAAATCGAGAGCGCCGTGCGCGAGTTGGCCGGCCACTGAACCGCGGCCAAGTCGGCCCCGCCTCAGCTCTGTCCGCACATCGAGTGAGATTCTATGGCCGTTGAAGTGATCATGCCCAAGTTCGGACTGACCATGCAGGAAGGTACGATCCAGCATTATCTGAAGTATCCTGGCGAAGCCGTGCGGGCCGGACAGCCGTTGTACGAAGTCGAGACCGAGAAAGTACTCTATGAGGTCGAGGCGCCCGCCTCGGGCACTCTTGCCACGACGCTGGTTCCGGAAGGCGAGACCGTCGAGTGCGGAGCCGTTGTGGCAGTAATAGCAGAAGCCGGCGACGATGTCGCAGCAATCGTCGCAAGTTACGGGAACGGCGCCGAACGGCGTACCGCGGTGTCCGCCGCTCCTCGCAAAACGGCGACCGGAGCGATGGCCGATGACAGCGGCGTCACCCGACAGGTGGCGAGTCCGGTCGCGCGCAAGCTCGCGGCCGAACTCGGCGTCGACCTGTCGAGCGTAAGCGGCAGCGGACCGGGCGGGCGTATCACGCGCGAGGACGTCGAACGCGCGGCGAGGGCCGGCGCGCCCTCGAAATCCGTTGCACCGCTTTCTGCCGCCATGTCCAACGTCGGCGCAATCGCGATGCGCGGAATCCGCAAGACTATCGCCGAGCGGATGGTGCTTAGCCTGCGCGAGGGCGCCCAGCTTACGATCAGCACCGAGGCCGACGTCACCGCTGCTGTCGAAATGCGCGAGCGGATTTCGCGCCAGTTCGACTTCACGTACACGGACCTGATGATCCATGCCGTCGCGCGCGCCTTGGTGCGCCATCCGCGGATGAACTCGCAACTTGTCGGAGACACGATCGTCCCAGCGGCGCAGGTGAACGTCGGGATGGCGGTGGCGCTCGAAGAGGGGCTGATCGTACCCATCATCTTCAGCGCCGAAACGAAGCCATTGCGCGAAATCGCCACGATGACGCGCCACCTCGGCGAACGCGCGCGCACCGGTAAACTTCGCCTCGAAGACGTAAGCGGCGGGACCTTCACGATCACTAATCTGGGAAACTACGGTATCGACGCTTTTACGCCGATCGTGAATCCCGGCGAGACCGGCATCCTGGGCGTCGGGCGTATCATCGAGAAGCCTGCAATCCATAGGGGCGAGATCGCGCGACGCTCAATGATGACATTGAGCCTCACGTTCGACCATCGGATAATCGACGGAGCACCGGCGGCGCAATTTCTTCAGACGGTTGTTGAGATATTCAACTTTGGCGAGCGCTAACCTCGGCAGCGCACGTTAGGTAAACGGCCATCCGATCCGGGAAGACATTGCGGGATCGCCAAGTCCGCCGCAGTTCGTGCGGTTGCAATTGTAAACCCGTCACGACTATAAGAAAAAGTGCTACCAGCGAAATAGATTTTTTTATCAGCAGACGGGAGAGTTTGCGATGAAATTACGGGCGATTGTTCCCGCGCTTTCAATTCTGCTCGGTTGCGCCGTTAACGTGCACGCGGTTTCGCTGACCTTGCAGGGCGAATCGGCGGGACTTGCCTCGGCGAGTTCAGAGGCGCTTTACGCGAGCGACAGCTCCGGTAAGTCCGTTCTGGTCACAGAGGTCGGCCTTCCTTCCCCCGACGGCGGCGACTTCAGCGAAGTCGGAGTGCCCTCGATGATGCCTGATGGACGCGTGCTGTTCGGTGCCGAAACGACAGCTAAGGACGGAAAAACTCACTGGGCGATCTTTATCGGCGATCCCGACCGGACGCCGGTTTTTCGAGTGACCCGCGCGATCGATTTGAAGCCGACGGAAGATTGCTCTCCAACATTAAAGGGCGATCCGTATCCGGTCGCCGATGCTGACGGCGATATCGCATTTATGGCGCGCATCGGTGAAAAATCGGATGCGCTGGTGATGTATTCGCAGGGAACTCTCACCTGTTTGGCACGGACCGGAAGTAAGACCGCCCAAGGTCATGACATAGCTGTCCTCAGTTTCGGGAGCCCAGAGATGGGCCAGAGCGGGCAAGTAATCTTTAATGCGTGGCTCAACTCTCCGCCTGCACATGATGCGAAATCAAGTTCGGCGGACGGTCCGGACCCCGCGCACAGGCATCGCCAGGCTCTTTTGATCGCTTCACGCGTCGGTGGAATCAATGAGATTGCCGCTGAAGGCGATTACGGCCCCAATCACACCCGGTACGCACAACCGTTCGGGCTTCCAGCCGCCCTTGCGTCTGCGCAGGGTACGCTGGTTGCTTTCACGGCCAAGACCGAATCGGGGGCCGCGCTCTTTCTGTATCGCGACGGCGAGATGGCGCGAATTCTCCCGACCGGCACACTCACACCTGAAGGACCCGTCACTTACCTATCGCCTGGGCGTCCCGGCCTGATGTCCGACGGTACGACAGCGGTACTGGCGGGGGTTGCGCGGGTGCCGGCGGTATTTCGTCTATCACATCAGAGGCTTGACTTGCGGTTGCAACGTGGACAATTGACGCCATTTGGCACCGAGCTCGAATCGCTTGGCGATCCCGTTTTGACGGCCGATGGTACGATGTTTATCGGCGCAACCGATTCCGAGGATAACGAGAAGCTGTATGAATTGGGCGGCGATGGCGCATTCTTCGAGGTTGGCGCGCAGGATCCCATCTACAAGATCTCGACGGCGACGCATCGTCATTCGATTTTCACCGGCACACTAACGGTTAATCAGCACGGCGATTTCGCTTACCTGGGCGGCAAGTAAAGCGCTGCCTTCGGGACGGATCGGACTCGGATGCGCGAGTTTTCGCACGCTTCGCTTTTCAAGCCGCTGCGGGAATGCGATTGTTGTCGGGATGTCGACCATCAGTAAATTCACGGCGCTGTCTTCGACCCTGTACAAGTACGCGGTCGAGCACGGACATAATGACGACCCGATCCGGCGCGAGCTTTCCGAGGAAACGGCCAAGCTTGGTCCAATATCCGCGATGGAAATCGCGGCTGAGCAAGGTACGTTGATGGCGATTCTCGCAACAGCTATCGGCGCGAAATCCGCCGTCGAAGTCGGCACCTTTACCGGGTACAGCGCCTTGTGCGTCGCGCGCGCACTTCCCGACGACGGCCATCTGCTTTGCTGCGACGTAAGTGAGCAGTGGACCAGCATCGCACGCCGCTATTGGGAGAAGGCCGGGGTCACAAACAAGATCACGCTCAAGCTGGGGCCGGCCGTCGAGACTCTGCGCGCTCTACCGGCTTCGCACACTTTCGACTTCGCATTTATCGACGCCGCCAAATCGACCTACCGAACCTACTACGAGGAAATACTCAAGCGCACCCGCCCCAACGGACTCATTCTGCTCGACAACGTGCTATGGAACGGAGCCGTAATCGATCAAACCAATCAAACCGAAGACACCAAGGCTATCCGCGCGATCAATGACTTCATCGTCCATGACGATCGCGTCGAAGCGGTCATGCTGACGCTGGCCGACGGTCTGACGATCGTGCGCAAAAAATCGCGGCGCACGACTTGATTGACTGAAGCCTTCCGGTAGGGGCTACCTAAGCTTTCACGACGCCATCGGCCTCATTCGGGCACCACTCCCATCCGCGCAAGTGATCGGGTCGAAAGCCTGATTGCGCAGGGTATCGGGACATATGCGTAATAAATCGGTTCGCGCCCGCTGCTAATGCTGTATCGTAATCTTGCGCGCCTTGCCCGCTCGGTCGACCGTAATCGTAACCGGCCCACCGCTCCTTACCGCCTCAATGCCCGATGTAAAGTCAGTGACGCGCGTCACTGGATGCGAATTAACCTGCGTCACAATATCGCCGCGGATGATTCCGGCACGCATGGCTGCGGAATCGGCATCCGCTACCAGCACACCATGGCCGGACCGCCAGTCGAACGCCGCGGCAAGCTCGGGCGTCAGATCCTGCACCGTGATGCCGAGCGCTATCGCGGTTTTTGGTCCCGATATTGAGGGTGATGCCCCGGCGAGATTTCGATTCGGCTCATTGATAAACAGGGGCGCAGCCACGAAAATCGGCGCGTGCGCCTGCATGGCCAGCGCAATCGCGTCGCTCGGGCGACTATCGATAGCGTACTTGCCGTTGTCGAGGTAAATCTTCGCAAAATAGATTTCGCCCTGCAGATTCGAGATTTCCACCCGGTCGATCCGATTTCCGGTTTGGATGATCACGCTGTCGAGCAGGTTATCGGATAGCGGACGCGGTGGCTTGACTCCGCGCAGCGCTAACAGGATCGCCTGCGCTTCATTGTCTCCGATAATAATCGGAAGCTCACGCCCACGAGCCGAATCGATCAGCAGAACGAAATGCGCCTGCGCTTGCTCGTCAAAACCTACCGTAGCCACCTTGACTTGTACCGAGTCTGAACTGGTAGCTGCGGGGTTGTGCACGGACGCCCGATCATGCTGGCCGCACGCGCACGCCGCCAGCATCGCGGCAAGCATCAGCAGGCAGATACGATGCCCTGCAACAGTTCGCATCAGCCCAAGGTTACGCGTCCGGCACCATCAATGCCAAGAGGTCCTTCATCGCCCTTCGTTTCGTCTCCGAAACCGTTTAGCGACGATGTACAGCTCCGAAGAACCGGGACGGGTGGCGACAGTGCGCGTCACCGCGACCGATTCGAAATCCCGCTCGAACTCGGCGACGATTCGGCTGAATTCCTTACCCATGAATACCTTGGCAATCATCGCGGCGCCCGGCCGCAGTACGCGACGCGCGAATTGCCGCGCTGCAATCAATAACTCGTGCGAGCGGGCTTCATCGCGCATCGCGATTCCGGTCAGCTTGGGCGCAAGGTCGCTGGTCACGAGATCGGCGGCACCACCAAGTCCGGCGATCACGCGTTCGACGGTCGCGCGGTCCAGAATGTCTCCGGTTATGACGATGACGCCCGCCGGAACATTCGTGCATCGGGCAAGATCGACTCCCACGATCCGTCCCGCAGGTCCCGCCGCGCGCGCGAGGATCGCGAGCCATCCGCCGGGCGCGCATCCGAGGTCGGCGATCCGCGCGCCGCGCGGCGCGATCTTTGCGCGCTCAATCAACTCTTCGAGCTTGAACGCCGCACGCGACGGAAGTCCGCGCTCGCGCGCCTTGCGGTAATACTTGTCGCGCGGCTCGTAAGTGGCCATCGTGGTCCGTCAGTCGAGTGACATTTCCTCACCCGGCGGTTTGATCATTGCGTCAGAGCGGCTATCCTGACTGATTCCTTAATTCGTCCTGATCGAAGTAAGCGCGATGCCGTCCATCAACCTTGAAGATTTAAACCCCGAACAGCGCGCCGCCGTAACCGCCGAGCCCGGACCGATCTTAATTCTCGCCGGGGCCGGGTCGGGCAAAACGCGCGTGCTCACTTACCGTATCGCCTACCTGATGGAGGAGCGCAAGGCCGATCTCGACGCGATCCTCGCGGTCACGTTCACCAATAAGGCCGCCGCGGAGATGCGCGAGCGGATTGCCAAGCTTATCGGCGGACAGGAGCGCGCGCCGTGGGTGAGCACCTTCCACTCCGCGTGCGCACGAATCCTTCGTGTCGAGGGTCACGTCCTGGGTTTCGACCGCAACTTTTCGATTCTCGACGAAGGCGACTCGGCGGCGGTGATGCGCCGTGTGCTCGAGGAGGCAATGTTGCCTGACGCTCCGCCAGCCGAGCTTGTACGCGCGCGAATCGAGCAGGCCAAAAACGAAGCGATCGGCCCAGCCGCGATGGCCGCAAGGGCTGAGAGCGACCGTGACGCGCGAATCGCCGAGCTATACGCGCTTTATCAAAAGCGGCTCATCGCGATGAACGCGATGGATTTCTCCGACCTGCAGATGAATGTCTTTTCGCTTTTCGAACGGCATCCGGAGGTGCTCGAACGATGGCAGCGACGCGCCGAACATCTGCTGGTGGACGAATATCAAGACACCAACCGGGTCCAGTACCTGCTGGTGCGCTCTCTCGCTGCGCGTTCTGGCAGCTTGTGTGTCGTGGGCGATGAGGACCAGTCGATCTATCGATGGCGCGGCGCCGATATCCGCAACATCCTGGAATTCGAACATGATTTTCCCAATGCGAGGATCTTCAAGCTCGAGCAGAACTATCGCTCCACCAAGACGATCTTGGCTGTGGCCGCAAGCGTTATCCGCAACAACACGGAGCGCAAGGACAAAACGCTGTGGACAGAAAACGACGCCGGCGATCCAGTCGTCTATTTCACGGGAACGACCGAGCGAGAGGAAGGCGACTTTATCGCCCGTGAGATCGCGCGGATGGTCGAAGCGGGAGACCTGCGCCCAATGGATTTCGTGGTCTTCTACCGGACCAACGCGCAGTCGCGAGTGATCGAAGAGGCGCTGGTGCGCCGGCGCATCCCCTACTACATCGTCGGCGGCGTGCGCTTTTACGAACAGCGCGACGTCAAAGATTTGCTCGCATACTTGCGCGTGCTCGCAAACCCTGCCGACGCGGTGAGCCTCGAGCGGATGGTGGCCACGCCACCACGCGGTGTCGGCACCAAAACGGTTGAAGCAATCAGGGAAATCGCTGCGCGCGAGGAAATCACCGCGTTCGAAGCTATGGGCAGGCTCGAGATCGTTTCGACCGTCGCGCTAAGAATCGCCAAATCGGCAGGCGCGCTGTATTCCTGGATGCGGGATCTGGCCACGCGCGAACCGCAGATGTCAGTGCGCGAGATCGTCAGCGAGGTTGTGCGTCAGTCCGGATTCGAGACTTACCTGGACACGTTGGGAGACGCGGCCGCGCGCAAGCAGAACCTGGCCGAACTCCTGACCGCATCCGGCGCCTTCGACGCCGAAAAATCCGGCGGTGGACTCGCGGAATTTCTCGAACGTGTCGCCCTTGTAAACGACGCCGATCAAGTCTCGACCGTCGCGGGCCGTGTCGCGCTGATGACGCTGCACACCTCGAAAGGCCTCGAATACCCGATCGTCTTCATGGCCGGAATGGAAGAAGGCTTATTCCCGCATAGCCGCTCCGCCGACAGTCCTAACGAAATTGAAGAAGAACGCAGGCTTTGCTACGTCGGGATGACGCGAGCGCGCCGACTGCTCTATCTCACGAACACGCTCTCGCGCGAGCTATTCGGAAGACGCGACGAACCGCGGCCTTCCCGCTTTCTGGCCGAAATCGATGGAGGCCTGCTCCGCCGGATCGCACCCGAACGCGAGCGGCGGATCCTGCGCGATCCTGGGCCAGAGCGGTCATACGTCGATTACAGCGATACTCAACTCCCCGAAGGCGAAACCGACGGCGGCGGACTCGCGGTCGGCGCGCGGGTAATTCATCCCACCTTCGGACGCGGAGTGATACGCCGCCGCGAAGGGCGCGGCGACGGCGCGAAGGCGTGGGTGAATTTTGATCGTGCCGGAGTCAAGCTGCTGGTGCTAAAATTCGCCAATCTAAAACCGATTGCCGACTGAGCGATCTTCCCTTACAATTTTCTTGCGAGGCGGTGGATTGCGGGCGAAGTTCGGCCGCAACGGCGGAATCATTGAAGTACCCAGAACATAAGCGGTTCCGATGGCTTGCGCTTGCGGTGTGCCTGGTTGCGGCGGTGTGGGCAATGCCGCGCGTTGCGCACGGATGGACGGACGACGAATTCGCCAAGCGCCCGCTCTATGCTTACCCGCTTCCGCGCGGCCGCGACAACATTATCGGAAACCTGATTACCTATCAGATTCAAAAGGGCGACACGCTGCTCGATGTTGGCCGGTGGTTTGGTGTGACAGCGACAGCCATTTCCACCGCCAACGGAA
>JAJZAG010000140.1 GCA_021799555.1 Deltaproteobacteria bacterium
TCTTCTTCGGTCTCGTCTGATGCGGCTTGCGCGATCACGCCGCAACGCCTGAGCTTTGCGGCAAACGTCGTGCGCTTGAGGCCCAACAGCCGCGCGGCAGCCTGTTTGTTACCGCCGGTCTGCTTTAACGCCTCGTTGATCAGTCTTCCTTCCAATTCCCGTACCAACGCCGGAAGGTTGACCCCTGCGCCCGCGAGCGAGGCCGGAATCTCAGGCATCGCCGGACGCGGCTGCGAGACCATGTTTGGCGGCAAAATTTCGACCCCGATCTCCGGCCCGTCGCACAGTATCGCCAGCCGCTCGACCAAATGTTCGAGCTCGCGCACGTTGCCGGGCCAATCGTAGGACCATAGATAGACCATCGCCTCGCGGCTGACCGCGAGTTCGCGCCGCGGATCGCGTGCGCGGATACGGGTGAGAAAGTGCTCGATCAGAATCGGGATATCCGCCCGACGCTCGCGCAGCGGAGCGATCACGATCGGAACGACCTGCAGGCGATAAAAGAGGTCTTCGCGGAACGCAGCGCGTCTAATCGCGTCGGTCAGATCGGAATTGCTTGCCGCGATCAGCCGCACGTCGATTTGCGTCCCGCGATCCGACCCGACCGGGCGCACCACGCCGTCCTCGAGCACGCGCAACAGCTTGGCCTGTAAAGCAATCGGCATCTCGCCGATCTCGTCAAGGAAGATCGTGCCGCCGTTGGCGCTGGCGAAGAGTCCGGGACGCGAGCCCGCCGCGCCGGTAAAGGCGCCGCGTTCGTGCCCGAACATTTCGGATTCGAGCAGGTCGTGGGGTATCGCTGCGCAATTCACCGGGACAAACGCGCGCGACCGGCGCCGCGAGCGGGCGTGAATCGCCTGCGCGACGACTTCCTTGCCGGTGCCGCTTTCGCCGGTGATCAGCACGGTCGCGTCGGTCGGAGCGACGCGCTCGACGAGCGCGCGCAATTTGACGATCGTCGGATGAGATCCGATCAGAATATGTTCGAGCGCGGGCGGATCGCCCTGCCCGATTATGTTGGCTCCCGATGCCACCCTTATTTGCCTTTCGTGCGTCAGCGGTTGCCAACCGCGGGACCACACGCAAATTCTCTCACGGCGGGTTCTATGTAAACAAGTAGTTGATTAGGCCGGACGCCGGGACGGTACTTGGCACAGAGCGGGCGCGGCTAAGGGTTCGATATTTCCCGGCGGTAGATCGCGGCCTGTCCGGGGGCTTCCGCAACCGAGATTTCGAGCGCGCTTGCGTCCGCGAGCGCGCCGCGAGCCGCGAGAGCCCCGTGCAATTCGCGCCATATATAACGCGCGATCTCTTCGGCCGAGCTATGCACGATCGGAGCAAGAAACACGTCGGCTTCGGGGAACGTGAAGACGTCGCGCTCGTAACAAACGCGAATCTGCCCGTCGGTGCTTCGCTCGATCTTCAGGCAGTCGCTGTCGGCCGGGATAATCGTGTGCTCGTCGAGCCGATCGAGGATTTCCTTGGTGAGCTTTTTGATCAATCCAAAATCGATTACGTAGCCGGTTCCGGCCAGGCGCCCTTCCACGCGCACTCCGACCTGGTAGTTATGCCCGTGCAGCGGCTCGCGGAACCCGGGATAAGCGATAAAATGCGCCGCGGAGAACTTCAGGTTCTCTTTCGCTACGTGAATTGAGAACTCGCTCGCCACGGTTTGATTCTTATCCGACGCGTGCGCCGTTGAGAAGCGCGGCGAGCGAAGGATCGGCGGCGCCGAATCTCTCGCGATAGCGCCGCGCGCTGAGCGAGGTCGCCGCGAGGAACCGGACGCCTTCGCCGCCCGCAGCCGCGCGCAAGCCTCGGCCAAGCTCGCGCGCCCAATCCGATTCCGCATCGAATTCGGCCATCAGATCGCCAACGGCGATTCCATGCAGTCCGCCCAGCAGGCATTCCGCGAAGTAGCCAATCTGCCCGGAACGATCGATCGCGGGCGACCTGAGCGCGAGTGCGGAGCCGAGCGAGTGGAGCCGTTCGATTCCAAACTCGCGGCGGCGCGAAACGACCGACGGATCGCCGCTGCCCTCGAAGCCGGAACCGATCGCGGCGATTGCAACGCGCCCGTCCGAGACCGGCAGCGGGTGGAATACGTAGCCGGGTGAGGTGTAACCGATCATGTCGCGCAGCGCGCGCCGGTAGCCGAGCAAATCGAAACGTGTTTGCTCGGCGAGTCGGAGCAGATGCTCGCCAAGCGAAAGATGCGCGTCGTCGGCGGCGGCGAGAAGGCGTTCGAACGCGGCGGGATCATATTCCTCGCGGCGTGCGATCAGCGGCGCGGAGGCGCGATCGAAGCTCAGCAGGAGCGCGCCAAGCTCTCCCGCTGCGCCGCCGGCATCGAGCCCGCTGCGCGCAGTGATTGGCGCGGCGCGATCGAGCGGTTCGATATCCATCGCAAGGTAGCCGCCGTGGCTCGAGGGTTTGGCAAGCCCGCGCCGCGCGTTGGAAATTACCGCCGGCTCGGCGTCGACCGCGACCAGGCGGCTTTTTCCGCCGCGCCGCTCGGCCAGGAGCCCGTAACCCGACAGCAGAGAGCCGTAGCCGAGCACGAGGATGCGGGCATTGGGTTGCGAATTTTTCACGCAATCACCGCGCGCACGGCTACCGGCGGCCCTGGGAATATCCCCTGACGCGTGGTTTCAGATCTGATGAACCTTCTCAAGGGAACCGGCCAAGGTTGAACTTTATTCCGGACCGCCCTCAGGTCGCCGAAGAGCCGCCGTCGACCATATAGACGCCGCCCGTGCAAAAGCTGCTCTGGTCTGATGCGAGGAAGAGCATCACGTCGGCGACTTCTTCGGGCTGTCCATATCGTCCCAGCGGGAGCGCGCTCTGGAATTGCTCTTTGGCTTGGCCGGAATGGCCCGGCGCCGACTGCTCTTCGATTGAGCGCATCATGCGCGTTTCAATGGGCGCGGGATTAACGGTGTTGACCCGGATCTTGAGCGGCGCGCACTCGAGCGCCGCCGTGCGCATCATCCCGATCACGGCGTGCTTGCTCGTCACGTATGCCGACGCACCGGCATAACCGTGGATGCCGGCCGTCGATGAGGTAATTACGATGCTACCGCCGCCGCCTTTCGCCATTACGGGAATCACGTGTTTCAGACCGAGCCATACGCCGCGAACGTTGACCGCGATGACGCGGTCGAAAACTTCGATCGGATATTCTGGAATTGGCTTGATGTTACCCTCTATGCCTGCGTTGGCGAGATAGATGTCGATTCGACCATAACGTTCGACCGCGGTCTGAACGTACCGCTGCGTGTCATCGTCGCTGGTCACATCGGCGCAGATCGAACTCGCGAACTTTTCCCCGATCGCATTGGCCGCGCTCGACACCGCGCGCTCGTCGATATCGACGAGTAACACCCGCGCTCCTTCAGCGACAAATCGCTTCGCCGCGGCACGGCCGATACCCCCGGATCCTCCCGTGATTACGGCCACGCGGCCATCGAGCATTCCCATCTGTGACGCCTCCTCGGCGCAACTCCCCGTCTAGTATTGTGTCCCATCAAAAGCTTCGCATCCAAAGCGTTTGTCATCATGAGCGAAGCGAAGGATCTCGCGGCCGCCGTCTTTGCGGCCGTGATGGATTTTCTCAAGCGACCCGGGCCGAATCACGCGGCAGAGAAATGCTGCGCGAGATCCTTCGCTGCGCAGACTCCGCTCAGGAGGACGGGCATATTTGCTAAACTTATTTACGGGACACCACACTAGATGTCTTCGACGGGCGGATAATATTTTTTGTCACCGAGTTCGTCCACGGCGTTCCAGAATTCCGGGCCGGACGCGCTGAGCGGATTAGTCGGATCCTTGAGCGACATCGCTTGCCGCTTGTAATTCCAACTCTCGGGGCGCAGTCGGCGCGCCGCGTCGAAGTACTTTTGCGCGGCTTCCGGAAATCCGCATTCATGCAGATACTCGCCGAGCCGGAAATTTGCGCTGGCGCGAACCTGATTGTCGTCGGGGGTATGCATCCGGCGCAGCACTTCGGCTTCTGCGAGCGCGAAGCGGCTCGCGGCGCCGTTCGCAACCCAGTCGCGGATCGCGTCCTGATAGGCGAGCCGCTTGGCCTGCATCTCTTTCATCGATTCTTCCGGCATCGTGAACGTCTTGCGATCGAGCGTGCGAAACGCGTCGGTCGCGCCCGCTGATTCGCTGGGGCGCACGATTCGCCCGCGTTCGTCGATCCATACGGCAGTCGGCACATTCACCATGTCGTAAAGTTCGGCGACGATGTGGCGCATATCGATCACGCACGGATAAGCCGGTTTGGCGGCCGCGATCCAAGGTTCAGCCGCGACTTTCCCGGCGCTGTCGAACGCGACCGCAAACGGGACAAATCCCTTCGCTCCGAGTTCTTCGTACATCGCCTGCCACACGGGCAGGTCCATGCGGCAACCTCACCATGAAGCCCAGGAGACAAGCAGAACTTTCTTGCCGCGATATTCCGACAACGAATGCATCCGCCCCGCGACGTCGGGCAGCGAAAAATCCGGTGCTTCGAGGGATCTGAGCGTGCGTGCGCGCTCGGCCGCCGCCTCACCGACGCACCATGTTCGATGCTCCTCATCGGCGACGATCGGCTGCCCGAGAATCCCGGCGAGCGCGGCGAGATTGTAGCGGCCGCCGTGCGCGAATTCCGCCGCGCGCGCTGGAGGAACCGGGATGCAGACCGCACCCTTGCAGAAGCCTTCGGGCTTGAACGTCCATCCCGTCGCGCGTTCGAGGTCTTCGCCACGCAGCCATAGCTGTGCGCCGCGAACTTCGGCCGCGAGGCCCGGAACGACGCGATCGCCGTAAATCAGATTAATTGAAATCTCCGCCATCTAGGGTTCTCCCGGGCTCGAGCGCGAGCCGGGACTATCCTAGCGCCGCGAAGGGCGCGGTCAAACGCCGCGCACGGGGCGCCGCGGCATGGTCAGATCCACAAGATCACTCCCGACGTGGGCAGTCCGGTCGCGGCGCGAATCGCGCGCAGGTATATGGCGACTTGCGCGCGATACTCTTGGAGGCGGTTCGACAAGTCGGAATCGGTCTTGAACTCGACGATCGTCCATCGCGCCTGGCCGTCTGCTTCGGTGCGGAAAGCCAGATCGGCGATACCCTCGGCCGTCGCACCGTCGTCGAGGAGCGCAAGCACCGGGAACTCGCGGCAGATTTCCGCGGCGCTCGCGGCGGCGCGAATCACAGGGGAGGCGAGCGCGCTCGTCACCGCGGCGCCGGCCGCCTCGACATCTCCCGGCCCGGCGCCGAAAATTCGGGCCACGTTGGCGACGTGGCGCTCGATATCGGCGCGCGACGCGTCGAAACGGATTCGCAGCATCGTCTCATGCACGAGCGTGCCAAAACGCCGTAGCCGCGCGATCGACCGGTCGCGCGCAAGCTCGACGACGCGGATTTCCTCATCGCCGGCGTGCTGCGGTCCGGCGGCGGCCGCGGCCGTCGCGCTGATTACCTGAAGCGATGGCGCCGCGCCGCGCGCGCGTGCGGTGGCGCGCGCGTCGCTCCACGCGCGATAGGCTTCGTAACCGCGCTTCGAGATCTCGCCGCTTGCGTCAGCTTCGAGCAGAATACTCTGCCGCAAGCCCATCGCTTCTTTAACGTCGAGGATCAATCGGGTCGGATCCCACCAGACGATGCGATGCGATCCCGCTTGGGCGCGATGCAATCCTGGTGCGACCGAGAGGCTCGGCGCGGGCGCGCGGGTGGGGCGTGTCCGAACGGAATCTTCGCCGAATTCGGGGCATCCGGGCGGTTTTCGCGAGAGCGCTGCGCGGCGCTGATTATGCTCGGGGTAGATGACCGGATTAAGCCGCGCCAGCCACCCGTCGCCGGGACCGTCGCCAAGCGCGGGAACGACCAGCAGATCGCGCGCACGCGTCGTCGCGACGTATAGCAACCGAATTGCCTCCTCAACATCGCGGCGATGCTCTTCCTCCTGATGGTCGAGCAGCTCGCTCGGAGCGCATCCGGCGAGCCGCAACGCCGCAAGTCCGCGGGCGGGATCGATAAAGCGCGCCGGCTCGGCGGCGGTTTCGTTGCAGGTCAGGTCGGCCAGGATGACGATCGGAAACTCGAGGCCCTTGGCGCGATGCACCGTCATGATGCGGACGCCTTCGGTGCCTTCTTCGACGAGCGGAATTTCGCTTGGTTCGTCGCGCGCGGCGCGTGCTTCGAGTTCATCGACAAAGCCGCGAAACGAGGTTGCGCCGCCGCGCGCCTCGTATCGCCGCGCCTGATCCATCAGGCGCAATATATTGGCGAGCGCCTGCTCGCCGGTCGGCCAGATTGCCACCCCCGCATGCGCACGCGTCTCGTCGAGCGCGCGCGCGAGGGTCTGTGCGATGGGCCTGCGGTTGCGCTCGCGATGCAGCTCGAGAATGATCGCGCGCGCACGGATTACGGCGCCAAGTCTGCCGCGAGGATCGTCGGGCGGCCGGCGCCACAGGTTGAAGCCGTTGCCGGCGGCGCGATACTCGAGCAGCAAATCGTCGCCGAGCGAGAAAAACGCGCCGCGCAAGGTGGCGAACACCGCAAGCTCGTCGTCGGGCCGCTCGATCGCGGCGAGCAGGTTTCGCACCGAGGTCACTTCCTCGCGGTCGTTGAACGAACCGCCCTTGACCAACACGTGTGGAAGGTGGCGCGCTTCGAGCGCCCGCAAATATGGACGGGTCACATCGCGCCCGTGCGAACTCAAGCGGCGAAACAGGATGCAAATATGACGCGGTGCGACCGCTACGCGGCGCTCCGGCGCTTCGCGTTCGGTCACCGTCCATCCGCTCTCCTTGATCATCCAGCGCGCGAACGCCGCAATCGCCTCGGGCAGCGACTGCTCGATTCGCCAATCGGTGACGCGGCCGAAATCGCCGTATGGATCCGGCACCGGCAGCGCGACGATTGACGGCTGCGCGGCAGGGTTGGCGCGGACCGCCGCAAGCGGAGCATATGCGGGCTGCGTCGGAGATTCGGCGGCCATCAGTGGGGCGAACGCCGCGTTGATCATGGCGTGCAGCTCGGGCGTCGCGCGAAAGCTCGCGGCAAGATGCAGCAACCGCGCTCCGGTGTCGAGCAGATGGCGCTTGACTTCCTGATATAGGGCGACGTCGGCGCGCCGGAAGCGGTAGATCGATTGTTTGGGATCGCCGACGATAAACAACTTGCCGGCGCGTGGACGTGCGCTGCGCCAATCCTGCGCGGCGGGATCGTCGGCGGCGAGCAGGAGCAGAATCTCGGCTTGGAGCGGATCGGTATCCTGAAACTCGTCGATAAAAATATGGGTGAAGCGGTTCTGCAGCTCGGCGCGAACCGCCGAATTGCCGTGAATCAAATCCCGCGCGACGAGCAGCAGGTCGAGAAAATCGAGCCGTCCCTCGCGCCGCTTGATCGCGTCGTAGATTGCGGCGATCGGCCATAGTTCCTCGCGCAGCAGCGGGGCCAGATTGGCGCCGGACTCGCGGCGCATCCGCGCGATTCGCTCACGCAAGGCCGAACGGCGGCGGAAGATCTCGGCGCGCTCTACTCCACCCATCGCCGCGCCGAAGCCCTTCCAATCCCACTTTCTGCCGCCGCCGAGCGTCAGGAGCACCGCCTCGAGCGCGTCGTAATCGCGGCCGCGCACGGATTCGAGCCGGGTGGCTTCCAGCACGGGCCGCGCGATCTCGTCGAGGCTGCGCGCGAGCCAGTCGCCGGGATCGGCCTCGCGCGCGAGATCGGACAGCGCGGCGATCTCGGCGACGATCGCGTCGATCTCGCGATTGCGCTCGAACTGATATGGTTGCCAGCGCGTGCTGAAGTCGCGCCACGCGAGCAATTCTTCGGCGGCGGCGCGGGCGATTGCGCGCGGACCGTCGCGGCTGACGAACTCCCGGCGCCTGAGCAACCGGCGCATTCCATCACCCGGATTGGCTAGCGCGGCCTCGAACCATCGTGCAAACGCCGCGTCTAAAATCGCGCCGGCGGTTTCCTCGGAAGCGACCTCGAACATCGGATCGACGCGCGCCTGGACCGGGCGCTCGCGCAGGAGATCGGCGCAGAATGAATGGATCGTCCCGATACTGGCCTGCTCAAGTTCGCGCAGGGCCGCGCCAAGGTGGCCGCGCGCCGCTTCGTGAAGCGCCAGGTCGCCGCGCGCGCGTTCAATTTCGGTGCGGAGCCTGAGCTTGAGTTCACCGGCCGCCTTTTCGGTGAAGGTCACCGCGACGATCCGTGCGAGCGAGCCGCGACCCGAGGCGACGACCGACACGATGCGGCTGACCAGCGCGGTGGTCTTGCCGGTGCCGGCGGCGGCCTCGACGATCAGATTTTCGTCGAGGTCGCGGACGATAGCGTCGCGCGCGTCCTGGTCGGGCAATTTGGTCGGTTCACTCATTTCATTTTGCGCAGGCGCGCGAGCGGTTCGAGCCGCGCCTTCGGTTTGACATCACCGACGCGGCGCTCTTCGTACGGGCCGCAAATTCGGCGGTAATCGCACCATTCGCATTCGCGATCGGCGGGCGCGGCGGGAAGAAATCCGGCGCTGAGCGCCTGATCGACGATCGCGGTGAAATCGCGCGCCGCGCCACGCGCGCTATCGTCGATCGCGACGATCCGTTCTTCGTAGCCGCCGGCGGCGGTGCAGTAGTAGAGGCGGCCGAATGCGACGGGTTCGCGCAGGATGCATTCGGCCGCGAGAGAATAGAGGACGGGCTGGAGAAGCTTTCCGCCGCCGATCACGAAATCGCTGGCGGCGCGGACGCGGCCGGTTTTGTGGTCGGTCACGCGCAGCCGGCCATCGGGTGCGCGTTCGATCAAGTCGATGGATCCGCGCAGGCTAAGGCCGCTTGCGAGCGCGGCGGGATCGGGCGTGCTGGCAGGGTCCGCCCCTGCGCGGTCGGTTAATCCGAAGGCGAGTTCGAAGCGTTCAGGCCGCCAGCGTTCGGGATCGAAGGCGGCGCGGCGAATCCATTCGCGCAGGTCGGCGCGAATCGATTCGATTCCGTCGAGCCAGACGCGCTCGATCGCGGGCGCAAGTTCGTCGCGCCATTTGGCCGCGACTTCATCGAGCGTCTCGTCGAGCGTGGCGCTTGCCGCGTCGAGAGTTGCCGGCACGACCGGAAGCTCGCCGGCGGCGCGCAGCCGGGAAAGAACCTCGAATTGGACTTCCGCGAAAAGCCCGCCGCGCGTCAGCGGGTCGATCGTCTCTATCGCGGCGGGATCTTCACGCAGTTCGAGCCGA
>JAJZAG010000141.1 GCA_021799555.1 Deltaproteobacteria bacterium
TGAAAAAGATGTTCCGCACCCGGGCGGTCGCGATGTACGGGCTGCGCACGGTGTTATCGGGCACGCTTTTGCCCGCGCGGCCGATCGCGCTCGCGTTTCCCGGCCTGATGCGCGACCTGCGCGCGCGAGGCTTCGAGGTCGGCGTGCACGGCTACGACCACGTGCGATGGCAGGATCAAATCGATGCGCTCGATGAGAGCGAGATTCGCGCCGAGTTGTATGACGCCTTCGAGGCCTTTCGCGCGATCATGGGCGAGCCGGTGCGATCGTTCGCCGCGCCTGGATGGCGCACAAATGACATCGCGTCGCTCGCCCTCGACGCGATGGCGCTCGACTATCGAAGCGACACGCGCGGCCGCTATCCGTACCGATGCGCGATCGGCGCCAGGGTTCTTGCCACGCCCGAGGTTCCGACTACGTTGCCGACGTTGGACGAAGTTATGGGCAGCGAGGAGTTGCCCGACGCGGCCGCGGTGATGCGCTATTATTTGAATCGCTTCAAGCCCGATTCGCTCAACGTGCACACAATCCATGCCGAGACGGAAGGGATGGGGCATCTTGAGAGTTTTCACGTCATGGTGCGCGCGCTCAAGGAACGGGGAGCGAAGTTTGTCACGCTGCGCGAGGTTGCGGCAGGCCTTGCGCGCACCGAGCTGCCGATCTGCGAGATCGTGCGAATCGAGTTGCCCGGCCGCGCGGGATGGGTGGCGGGGCAGGGACCGGATCGCGCGGCCGTCTGATGACGGCTTGAGGGCGTGGTCCGCTCGCAATCTCGATACGCGTCATGCGATAAAGTCTTGACTTCTATAATTGGCGCCGATGCGAGATCGCGGGTGCCGGACAGGTCTTGAGGAGGAACACGAAATTGAAGGATCCATTCAGCGTCGAAGGCAAAGTCACGATTGTCACCGGCGGCGGCACCGGAATCGGCGAGTCGATCGCCAAGGAATTTGCGCGCCGCGGCGCGCCCGTCCTAATCGCCAGCCGCAAGGTCGAGAACCTTGAACGAGTCCGCGACGAAATCCGTAAAGCGGGCGGCAAGTGCGAGATGACGCAATGCGACGTACGCCAACCGGAGCAGTGCGACGCGATGGTTGCCGAGGCGGTCAAGCACTTCGGGCGGCTCGACGTCCTGATCAACAATCACGGCGCAAGTATCGCCAGCTCGACCCTCGATCTGAAGCCCAACGGATGGCACGCGGTGGTCGGGATCAACCTTGACGGCGCCTTCTTCTGCTCGAAATCGGCGGCGCGTCAGTTTATCGCGCAGAATACCCCGGGATCGATCATCAATATCTCCTCGACCGCGGGGGTTCACGGCTCGGCCCATATGCTTCCCTATGGAGCCGCCAAGGCCGGCGTGATCAATCTGACCATTTCGCACGCCAGCGAGTGGGGCGACAGAGGTATTCGCGTAAACTGTATTGCGCCGGGACCGATCGACACCGAAGGCGCCGCGCCGCGCGTGTGGCCGAATCCCAAGGTCAAAGAGGCAGTCGCGCGCTCACGCGCGCTCGGCCGCTTCGGCAGGGTAGAAGAGATCGCCTTCCCGTGCATCTTTCTGGCGTCGGAGGCCTCTAGCTACGTTACCGGCGCACTGTTGATTGTTGACGGCGGCACCTCGCCGCGGATGGCCGAATAGCGGCCGCCCCGCGGCCGGGTTTATCAATCTGCGCGGAGGATGCCGATATTCCATACCCGGCATCCTCCGCACGGCATCGCTCGCGCCCTCGATCGCGCGCAACTGCGGCGAGGGTTGGCGCGGGCGATTGCCGCACATCCCGCGGCGGCATAGCCTTAAGCTCGCGATGCGCGGCAACTCTGCACAAACTGTCCTGCGCGCGATTTCTCGCGTGCTAAACCGCGCTGAAGTCAAGCCTGATTCGTTGATAATCGCTGCGCTATCCGGCGGTGCGGATTCGGTTGCGATGGTCCACGCGCTGATCGAATTACGTGCCGCGCTCGGATATCGTCTTGCCGCTGCCCATCTGAATCATCGGATCCGTGGCGCCGAGTCCGATCGCGATGAAGCCTTCGTGCGCGCGCTCTGCCGTAAGCTTGAAATCGATCTCGTCGTCGAACGCGCGCAGGGCCTTGACGCCGCAATGCCTAATCTCGAGGAAGCCGCGCGCGAAACTCGGCATGCTTTTTTGCGCCGGGCCGCCGCGCAAACCGGGGCGAAGCATATCGCGCTGGGGCATCATCGCGACGACCAGGCCGAAACTGTCCTTGCGCGGATGCTGCGTGGCGCGGGAGTTTCGGGAATGAAGGCGATGGACGAGATCGGTGCGGGCGGGATCGTCCGCCCGATGTTGTCGCTCGCGCGCGACGAGATTCGTGGCTATCTTTTTGAAATCGGTGCGTCGTCGGTGGAGGACAGCAGCAACGCGTGGGCCACGCCGCTGCGAAATCGTATCCGGCATGATCTTATCCCCGCGCTCGAGCGCGATTATGCACCTCGCGTCTCCGCACGATTGGCGGCGTTCGCGGTCGAGATGCGGATGCTTGACGCCTACGTGTCGCGCGAGGCGGCGCGCGCGCTCGACGCAATGCGCCGCGGGGACGCGTCGCTCGATGCTTCGCGCTTCGCTGAGCTTGACCCCGCGCTGCGCGCGCCCGTGCTGCGCGCGTTTATTGAAGCCTCAATCGGCAGCCTGCGCCGCATTGGGCGAGCGCATCTCGAAGCAATCGAGCGGCTCGTACTTCACGGCCCTCCCAACGGAGAAATTTCTCTTCCCGGGCGATGGCGTGCGGTGCGCGAATATTCGCGCTTGCGCCTGACCGGCGATCCGGCACCCGCAGCGAAGCGGTTCGCGGTCGCGCTTGCCTTCGAGGGCACAACAGTGGTCGAAACGGCGGCATATTCGTTCGATAGCGTGGTGATCGGCGCCTCGGAGGCGAGCGCCGGAAATCGGCTCTTTGAGGACAAGAACTCCGCCTTTTTCGACCTGCGCGAGATTGCGACCGCATGCCTCGTCGTACGCAATTTTGCTCCCGGCGACCGAATCAGACCGTTCGGGATGAACGGCACGCGCAAGGTCAAGGATGTTCTGATAGACTCAAAGGTAGGGCGAGAGCGACGCGCAAGAATGCCAATGGTCGTGGTCGAAGATAGAGGCGTAAGCGAGATCGTGTGGATTCCAGGAATCATGCGATCCGACTGGGCACCGGTCACCTCCGCAAGCGAAACGGTGCTTAGAATTTACGCGCGCGAACTATCGCCGAATTAAAGAATGTGAAGTTGCACCGGAATTAACCGGCATGGTACGGTCTTAATGGGGATGAACCAGTTTTCCCGAAGTATCGCTCTCTGGCTCGTTTTGGGCCTGATGTTTCTCCTGCTGTTCAATATTTTCAGCAGGCAGCAGCCCCGCGAGCCTGAGATTATTTTCTCCGACTTCCTCAATCAGGTCGATAAGGGCCAAGTTGCGTCAGTAACGATCCAAGGCAATCAGATCAAGGGCGATACAGCTGCAGGCGAGCATTTCAAAACCTACGCGCCGACCGATCCTGATCTGGTCAAAACCCTTCGCGACAAGGGAGTAAAGATCGCCGCCAAACCCGCCGAAGGCGACCCGTGGTGGATGGTCGCGCTCGTGCAATGGTTCCCGATCCTCGTGTTGGCGGGCCTCTGGATCTTCTTCATGCGTCAGATGCAGATTGGCGGCGGCAAGGCGATGTCTTTCGGGAAGAGCCGCGCCAAACTGCTGACCGAAAACACGCACAAAGTTACTTTCGCCGATGTTGCCGGAATCGACGAGGCAAAGGACGAGCTCGAAGAGATAATCCAATTCTTGCGCGATCCCAAGCGCTTCACGCGCCTTGGCGGTCGCATTCCAAAGGGCGTGTTGCTGGTCGGGCCTCCAGGAACCGGCAAAACCCTCCTTGCCCGCGCGATTGCGGGCGAGGCCGGAGTGCCGTTTTTTTCAATTTCCGGTTCGGACTTCGTAGAGATGTTCGTCGGAGTTGGAGCCTCACGCGTGCGCGACCTCT
This sequence comes from Deltaproteobacteria bacterium, assembly GCA_021799555.1. Lineage (GTDB taxonomy): Bacteria > Desulfobacterota > Binatia > Binatales > Binataceae > JBARDN01. The sequence goes on from JAJZAG010000141.1 coordinate 3,994, forward strand.
TCGTACAGGGCAAAAAGCACGCGCCCTGCATTATCTTCATCGACGAGATTGATGCCGTCGGCCGCCATCGCGGAGCCGGTCTCGGCGGCGGACACGACGAGCGCGAGCAGACCCTCAATCAATTGTTGGTCGAGATGGACGGCTTTGAAGCGAACGAGGGCGTTATCCTCGTCGCGGCGACTAATCGCCCCGACGTGCTCGACCCTGCCCTGCTCAGGCCAGGCCGCTTCGACCGCCGTGTCGTTGTCCCGCGGCCCGATGTCAAGGGGCGCGACGGAATCCTGCGCGTGCATGTCCGCAAAGTTCCGCTGTCCGAAGACGTCAATATCGACAAGCTAGCCCGATCGACTCCCGGCTTTGCGGGCGCCGATCTTGAAAATCTTGTAAACGAAGCCGCCCTTTTGGCCGCGCGGCGGAACAAAGACCGAGTTGAAATGTCCGATTTCGAGCTCGCCAAGGACAAGGTGATGATGGGCGCCGAGCGGCGCTCGATGGTGATGTCGCTGGCCGAGCGCAAGAACACCGCTTATCACGAAGGCGGACACGCTCTGGTCGCGATGCTTTTGCCGGGAGCGGACCCGGTCCACAAAGTCACGATTATTCCGCGTGGCATGGCCTTGGGGGTCACCCAGCAGCTTCCGCTCGACGATCGCTACACTTACTCGAGCGATTATCTGAAGACGCGGCTCACGATGATGTTCGGCGGACGCGCGGCCGAGGAATTAATCTTCGGACATATGACCACAGGCGCCGGCGACGACATCGAGAAAGCAACCGAGCTTGCCCGCAAGATGGTCTGCGAATTCGGCATGAGCAAGGAGCTCGGGCCGATGACGTTCGGCAAGCGCGAAGAACAGGTCTTTCTCGGGCGCGATATCGCACATCACAGGGACTATTCCGAGCACACCGCGATCGAAATCGATCGCGAGACACGCCGGATTATCGACGATGCGTACCAGAAGGCGCGCCAACTGCTCTCCGATAATATTACTCTGCTCCACGCCGTCGCCGAGCGCCTGCTTGAAAAGGAAGTTCTTGACGGAGCCGAAGTAGAAGCGATGGTCACTGCCTATCGCGAGGGCCGTCCGCTGCCCGCCTCGTTTCCTCCCAGTGGCGGCGCCACTGCTCATCCGGCGAGCATTGCCGACGGCGGCAAGGAGAAGCGCGCCGAAGAAGAGACTGCCGCTGTTCCCGGCCTGCCGCCAAAGCCGGCGCTGGCCTGATTTATTGGCGCGAGGTTGATGGCGAGCGCGGCCGGGCGGGGTGAGATGGATGCTCGCGAATGGGGCCGTCATCTGAAATCTCTCGCGAATTTCCGCGCGTTAATCGCCGTCTCCTTTCTCACGAAGATTCCTCTGTGCTAAAGCCGCGCGCACGCGGCGCTCGCGCGGTAGCGGCTCTGCCCAGGCGGATGCGCCTCGCCGACGGCCGTGTGATCCAATTCCCCGCGGTGATGGGCGTGCTCAACGTGACGCCTGATTCGTTCTCCGACGGCGGACGCTACCTTGATCGCGACCGGGCGATCGCTCACGCGTTGGAGATGGAACAGCAGGGCGCCGATATAATCGATATCGGCGGGGAATCGACGCGGCCCTTCGGAGCGCGAACGGTTGCGGTCGAAGAAGAACTCAGCCGTGTGATGCCGGTGCTTGAAGCGCTCGCACCGCGGCTGCGCACGCCGATCTCGATCGACACGCGTAAGGCCGCCGTCGCGGCGCGCGCGATCGAAGCAGGTGCCGCGATAATCAACGATATCAGTGCGCTCGAGCACGACGCCGCGATGGCCCCGGTAGCGGCGCGCGCGCGCGCGGCGGTGGTGTTGATGCACATGCGGGGAGGCGCCGAGAATCATCTGCACTTCGCGCGCTATCGCGATGTTGTCGCGGAGGTGATCGCTTATCTCCGTGCGCGCGCCGAAGCCGCGATTGCCGCGGGAATCCCCCGCTTGCGAATCATTATCGACCCGGGAATCGGCTTCGCGAAGACTGCCCGGCACAATCTGGCGCTGCTGGGCGCCTTGCCCCGCCTTGCCGCCGTCGGCTATCCCGTATTAGTAGGATCTTCGCGCAAGCGCTTTATCCAGCGGATTGCCGGAAGCTCACCGCGCGAAATCGAATTCGGAACGGCAGCCGCCGATACGATAGCGATCGCGGCGGGCGCGTCGATTATCAGGGTGCACGATCCGGGCGCGGCAAAGGCGGTGATGAAGATGGCGGCGGCGATTCGCCAGAGCGGCGCGAGATAGGATAGCGCGATGCCGACTTATCTGCCGGCGATACCCGCACCGAGGTGGCAGGATGTTCTCGATGTCCTGATCGTCGCCTACGTAATCTACCGGATTGCGCTCTTGATCCGAGGCACGCGCACGATGCAGATGGTGCTCGGGCTGGTGATCGTCGGGGTCGCGTTCGTCGCCTCGCAGGTTTTGGGGTTGTTCACGCTCAACTGGCTCCTGAACAACTTCCTCGGCTCCTTGTTCGTGATTATCGTCGTGATCTTTCAGGCCGACATCCGCCGCGCGCTGACACGAGTTGGCGCGCAATCGTTTTTCGGACCGCGCGCTCCCGCCTCGAGCGCCGCCGAAGAGCTGACCACGGCGGCGGCGTGGCTGGCGGCGCGGCGCATTGGCGCGCTGATCGTGATCGAGCAGGAAGACGGCCTCAACGAATTCATGGAGAGCGGCCGGCTAATCTATGGAAAGGTCTCGCCCGAACTTATCGAGACGATTTTCATGCGCGGCTCGCCGCTTCACGACGGCGCGGTGATAATCAAGGGCGACCAGATTCTGGCGGCCGCCTGCGTGCTGCCGCTGTCGTCGAATCCGAATGTCAGCCTCGCCCTCGGCACGCGGCATCGCGCCGCCATTGGGATGACCGAAGACTCCGACGCGATCGTGCTGGTCGTCTCGGAAGAGGACGGAACCATCTCGATCGCGCGGGAGGGCAAGTTGGAACGCGGTCTCGATCCGGCGGCCGTTCTAAGCACGCTGCGGAGTTTGCCCGCGTGAGCAAGGTCGTGCGCAGATACGGACGCGGCGGCAAGTGATGGACCGATTGCGAAAGATGTTGGACTTCGGCGAGCTGCGAAAGCGTCTTGGCCGCAACGCGGGGCTCCGCATGATCTCGGTCCTGCTCGCGATCGGGCTCTGGATGTTCGTCAACGCGGGACAGCGCAACGCCGTCACGACTCTTGTCGTCCCGATCAGCTACCGCTCGCTGCCTCCGGGCTACGTCATAATCAATCATCCGCCCGACTTCGTGAAGATCGAAGTAACCGGAGTGCGCACTCTCCTGTCGCTGCTCGATCCCGAGCGGCTGACCGTCAAGCTCGACCTGACTGGAGTGCCGCTGGGAAATTCCGATTTCAAGATTTCCGCCAACCTGTTCAATGTCGGTCCGCGAGTCACCGTTACCCGGATCACCCCCGACGACGCGCGCATCGATATCGATCGGGTGATCAGTCGCGATCTGCCAGTGCATCTTAATCTCGCCGGACCGGTCGCCCGGGGTTATCAGATCGACTCGGTCGAAATTCAGCCCGCCACGATATCGGTCAGCGGGCCGAGCCGGTACGTCGCGCCCCTGACGCACGCGGAAACGGAACCCATCGACGTCCACGGCGCCCAAGCCGACGTCGAACGCGTGGTCGGTATCCAGGACCTGCCCTTCGGCGTGCGGACGAGTGTGACGCGAGTGCTGGCGAAGGTGGATATCGGCGCTGAAATCGCCAGCCGCGAGTTTCGCGACGTGACCGTCCAGGTGCGCGACACCGATTTCAAGTCCCGCGTCGAACCCGGCAAAGCCACGATCACGCTGCGCGGACCGATCCTCAAGCTCGCCAGCCTCAACCCCAAAGGGATAGTCTATGTGGACGCGCAGGGCGGAGAGCCGGGCCTGCGCGTGCTGCCGCTCGAGGTCGATCTGCCCGACGGTATGCAGCTCGTCAAACAACAACCAGCCAAGGTTAGACTGAGGATTTATCGCGAGAAACGGCCGGACGCACCCGATGGGAAAGCATCGTAAACTCTTTGGCACTGACGGCGTGCGCGGCGTCGCCAACCTCGAGCCGATCACCTCCGAGACCGCGCTCAAGCTCGGCCGCGCGCTCGCCTTCGTGTTCCGCAACTCGACCGGACGCCATCGCCGGATCCTCATTGGCAAAGACACCCGCCTGTCGGGCTATATGCTCGAAACCGCGATGGCGTCGGGGATCTGCTCGATGGGCGTGGATGTGTGGCTGGTCGGACCGCTGCCGACGCCGGGAATCGCATTCCTGACCCGCGGCATGCGCGCCGATGCCGGAGTCGTGATTTCGGCGTCGCACAACCCTTTCCAGGACAACGGAATCAAGTTTTTCTCGCGCGACGGCTTCAAACTCGACGATGCCACCGAGCGTCGAATCGAGGAGCTCGTCGCTGACGACGCCGCCCTTTCGGGCCATCGCGCTCTTAATGCCGATATCGGCAAGGCCGCGCGAATCGACGATGCGCTCGCCCGCTACCTGATGTTCCTCAAGGGATGCGTGCCGCGCACCGTTTCGCTCGAAGGTCTCAAGGTCGTAATCGATTGCGCCAACGGCGCCGCTTACAAGGTCGGTCCCGATCTTCTCGAAGAGCTGGGCGCCGAGGTGGTCGCGATCAACGCGGACCCCAACGGCATCAACATCAACCACGAGTGCGGAGCGGTACATCTGGACGCGCTCCGCGCCGCCGTCGATCGCGAACACGCCCAGGTTGGAATCGCCCTCGACGGGGACGGCGACCGCGCGATGCTCCTCGACGAACAGGGTCTTGTCTTTGACGGCGACGACGCGATGGCGCTTCTGGGCATCCGGATGGCCGCGCAGGGACGGCTCGCGGGCAACACCGTCGTCGCAACAGTCCTGTCGAATTTCGGCCTCGAGCAGGCGCTCAGCCGCGCCGGCATAAACCTGGTGCGCACGGAGGTTGGCGACCCCGCCGTGGCGCGCGAGATGCGCTCGAATTCATACAACCTCGGCGGCGAACAATCGGGCCACATCATCTGCCTGGATTACGCGACGACCGGCGACGGGTTGCTTACCGCGCTGCTGATCCTCACCCTCATGGTCGAGAGCGGAAAACCGCTCAGCGAGTTGCGCGCGATGCGCCGCGTGCCGCAGACCATGAAAAACATCACGGTGACCGC
>JAJZAG010000142.1 GCA_021799555.1 Deltaproteobacteria bacterium
GCTTTGCGGGAGTGCTCACCTACCATAATGACGATGCGCGAACCGGACAGAATCTCGCTGAGACGGTGCTCACGCCCGCCAATGTTAACGCGGCATCGTTTGGAAAGCTGCGCCAGTGGAAAGTCGACGGATACGTCTATGCTCAGCCGCTGTATGTTCTACACGTGCGAGTCAGACATCGGACGCGCGATCTGGTCCTCATAGCCACCGAGCATGACAGCGTGTATGCGTTCGACCCGGATTCGCGCGGCAAACTCCCGATTTGGCATAAAAGTTTCCTATCGAAGAAAGACGACGTGACGACGGTGCCCTCGCTGCTTCTCTCGTCGTTCGACATCGTGCCCGAAGTCGGGATTACCAGCACACCAGTGGTCGATCCCGCGGCCGGGACGATCTTCGTCGTCGCGAAAACGCTCGAGCAGGGCACCAATATTGTTCTACGCTTACACGCGCTGGAGATTACCACGGGCCTGGAACGTCCTGGCAGTCCCGTAGTCCTGAGCGCAACCGTGCCGGGATACGGGGCGGGCAACTCTGGTGGCACCGTAACCTATGACGACAAAACCTCGAATCAGCGGTCGGCGCTGGCTCTAGTCGATGGCGTAGTCTATGTGGCGAACGCCTCGCATGGCGATATTCCACCGTACCACGGATGGATACTCGGCTACGACGAGACTTCTCTTGCGCAAGTCGCAGTGTTTAATGACACGCCAAATGGCTCCAACGGCGGAATCTGGATGAGCGGCTCCGGTCCCGCCGCCGACTCTGGCGGCAATCTCTTCGTGAGCACGGGCAACGGTACCTTCGACGCCGCCAGCGGCGGGATTGATTACGGCGACAGCTTCCTTAAGCTCAACAGGTCCGGCGGCAGCCTGCACGTGGCGGATTACTTCACCCCGTGGAATCAGGCCTATTTGAATGATAACGACCTCGACCTTGGCTCGGGCGGGCTGATTCTGCTCCCGGACCAGGCTGGCGATGCCCCGCATGAAGTGATTGGAGGCGGCAAGGCCGGTGCAATTTATGTGGTCAAGCGAGACGCGATGGGCGGCTACGACACCGCCTCAGAAAGCAACAGCCAGATTGTGCAGGAAATCGACGATCAGACCGGAGCGATGCTGAGCTGTCCCGCTTACTTTAACGGGTATGTTTACTTCGGGGGCGTCGACAGTCCAGTCACTCAGTTTCAGTTGAACGATGGCCTGCTTTCCGGAACGCCAATTCACTCCACGTCGAGCCGTACATTTGGATTTCCCGGCACCACGCCCGCAATTTCCGCGAACGGAACCAGCAACCCGATACTTTGGACGATAGAGTCCGACACTTTCGGGGCTCCTTTTGGCCACGCGACGCTGTACGCCTTCGACGCCAACGATATCTCGATTGAGCTTTACGACAGCGGGCAGGCGGGCGCGCGCGATCTTCCCGGCCCGGCGGTAAAGTTCACCGTGCCGACCATCGCCTCGGGAAAAGTCTTAGTCGGCGGCCAATACTCCGTGACCGAATACGGCCTGCTCGATGCAAAGGGAAAACCGCGCCGCTGAGCGGCAGCCCCGGCTGAGCCCGATTGGTTCAGGCACGAAGCAGGAAGTCACTCAGATCCATTGCGAACTTGCCGTCGGTCAAGCTCATCGATTTCGGCGAGCGCTTGAGTTGAAGTTTTTCGATCTCCTGTTCGCGTGGCAAAATGTAGATGATATCGCCGGAGCCGAGCGACACGAGGCGGACCCGCTCATCTCCGCGCCGCTCGGTGCCCGCAACTTCGTAAGGGCTGACGTGGTACCCGAAGCCCCGCGCACGAAGGGTCGATTCATCAACTTCCTCAACCACTGCGACGAAAATTCGAGTGTTGTCGTCGCGGAATAAGCGCTTGTCCACCATCACTATCCGGTCGCCCTCCCGAATCGTCGGCATCGCGAATTCCTCCCTCGTTCCAGCCCATCGGCTTCTGGATGCCGATTTTACTCCGGCAGCGCCGCTTTGACGATCCCCGCATCGGCGCCATTCAGGCGCCGGCGCGCGCTTCGATCGACCTCGGCGTCTGGCTTGCGACCGATTCCGAGCGGACCGCCGACGCGGCAGTCCATCCGCGGATGACGTCGCTCAACTCGCGCGCGCGAATCAGATCAAGTCCGAACCGAATCGGCAGCGAACGCGGCAGCGCCTCGATACATTCGCGCCCTCGCGGACGGCTTGCGAGTCGATCGATCAGCCGAGTCGCGAACGTTCTGCGTGGCCCGCGCAGGTTTGGGTCATTGTAAACCCTGACAATCAGTTCAGCCGCGATTCGAGCCGCCTCGCCAAGACCGATTGCGGGATTTGCAAACTGATCGAGCGCTTGGCGCAGCGGAAACTGGTCAGGATTCCACATCGCAACTGATCCTGCGCGCAGGATCATATCAATTGTCGGCGCCGTGAATCCGTAGGCCCATCCCGCCAGTTTCGTGTTGATCGTGGCAAGCTCAGACGGATCAAGGCATCCCGCAAGCATTCTTGCCTGCAGCGCCGAGGAGGTCCAAACCCGGCGCACGCCAAATTCGGACTTCGCAAACGCGGCCAGAATTCGATCGTCGGACCACAGAACATGACCCGGCATCGAAGCCAGCACGACGCTCTCTGCGCCGTGGCGGCCGAGTAGTTTGATCGCGCGTTCGCGCCGCTCAGCGTCGATCGCGGTCAGCGCCGCGCCGTCGCGCACGCGGCATACCGCCTGAATGCCATCGGCTAACGCCTTGAGCTGAGCATCAGCACGCAGCTTGCTGTCATAGCCATTGCCGTTGATCGCAGTTGAAAATCCCGGCGGCAGCTTGAGCGTTGTGTCGCCGAATTGGAGCCGCCGCAATTCCGACAGCGTAGCCTGAGAGACTACGAACTGACGCGGCCAGCTTGCCAGCAGGCTGAGCTTGCCAAGCATGCATAGCGTTGCAATCGCGGTCAAGTCGATAACGATCGCATTGGCGCGGTCGAAGGACGCCAGCGCGTCTTCGAGTTCACCAGGCGTGCCGAGGCAGCACTTGATCGAGCAGTCGGAGCGCTGCGCCAGCATAAACACCGCCTGCAAATCATTGGTGCCGAGGCGTTCGGCAATCGCGTGTATCGGCACCGGGTTATTTTGGTAAATGCGCTCCATTCCACCAAGCAAATCGTCGCGGCGAGCGGTCGAGGCGGCCAGCTCGTCAAGCGTCGCGGACAATTCTGACCAGGTGAATGACTCATCGCGAACCGGTGCGAGCTCGATTTCCGGCTGCCCTGGAAAACGCTTTGACCATCCGTCGATGCAGTCCAGGAATCGCCACGCATATTTACTGACGATCTGTTTGACCACCCCTGCTTTACGGCTGAAACGCCCTTCCGGAAGCTGAAACTTGTCGCCCACGCGCTTGCCCTTGAGTGCCTTAGCCATCGGCGAGTTTGGCGCGTATTCGTCGAGGGCTTCGTCGGGGTCGCTTCCATCTTCGAGAACAATCCATCTTTCGACGTTGTTTTCTTGTTCCACGAAGCAGACTGCCGCGCCTGGCACGGCGGTATCGAAGTCCGCCACCTGCGGCGTGGGACCGATCGGACCAAGCGCGCCAAGGAACGCGCGATTCGCGTCGATATCTCCCGGGTGGCGGCGCAAGAGTTCGTAAGAATAGCTCAGCGCCTCGTTGGCGCGCCCGCCTTCGCGCATTAGGCGCACGGCGTGCCCCCCAAGTGCGACCGCTACGGTGCGCGCCGGCGGCATCGCTGCCGGATCGGCGATCATCAGATCACGTCTGCCGCACCGTTCCGCGGCGATCGAACGGCGCAGCCGCAGTACGGCGTCATCAGGATGCTCCGCCAAGAGTTTTTGGATTACCTCAATTGCAGCCTGTGGGTCGGTCTCCTCGAGGTGCGCAAGGTCGTCGTCGGCACGCTCCGGTTCGGTTGCAGCCGTTGAGCCGGCCGCGCCCTCGCGGGCGACACTGGCGATGATGTCTTCGCGTCCAAGCCGTGAGGCGCATTCAACGAGTCGGCGCCTGTCCGCTGCCTGTCCGCCTGCGGCAAGCGTCTGCCAAAGCGGCAGCGCGTCACGATAGCGGCCAAGGTCATGAAGCAAGCAGGCAAGATTTCGTCGCTCCTCCACAGGCGTGTCGGTTCGATGCGCCGCGATCGCTTCATCGGCCAATTTCGAGGCGTGGTCGAACTTGCCCTGCGCGAGTCGCATATTGGCGCGCAATATGAGCAGTGCCAGTGGCGCGACGGCTCCCTCGGGCAGCCCCGCAAGCGTCGCGTCCACCTCTTGCCATCGTTCGAGCCGTGCCAGCACATCGGTAACAGCCGTGACCGCGAACGGAAATTCACTCTTGGGAATCGCGTCGGGACGGGCCATAGTCCGGGTGAGAATTTCAGCCGCAAGCTGAAGGTCACCTGGTTCGTCGCGCTCACGGAGGGTGATGGCCAAGTCGTATTCGGCGTCATCGCGGCCACCGACCGCGACTGCGCGCCGAAAGACCTCGATCGCCCCGTCAAGATTCCCACGTCCGCGCAGCACGATTCCATATTCGACCAAGCTGTTGGCGTCTTCCTGCTTGAGCGAGTGCGCTTGCTCGATGTCTTTACCGGCGCTCTCGGCATCGTGCAGCGCGATCCGCGCTTGCGCGCGCCCAATTAACCCCGCTACTTCGTTTTGCGCCAAGCTTTCCTGATGCGCTAACTCGATCGCCTGTGAAAAACAATGCTCGGCTTCGCGCGCGCGCGATTCGTCGCTCGGCCCGGCCGCAGCCGCACCCGCGCTTTCGGCCGGCGGTGCCGGCGGCGTGGCCGCACTCAACTCGCCGAGTAGAATCGATTGGCCTAGAATTAGCCACGGATCGGACTGTCCCGCCATGCTCTCGGTCGCGGCGCGCGCATAGCGCTCAGCGCGCAAGTAGTCGGCGCCCGCAAGCGCGCGCCGCGCCATCACCATCGCAACCTCCGGATCGGCACCCAATTCGGGAGGGACGTTGGCCTCGAGGGCGGCTGCGTCGGCAACCAGCGAAGCATTGTTAAGCCACAGCGCAAGCGCTCTTGCGCTCGAGGGAAACTGCATCCGTAGGCGATCGGCCAAGGCATACGCGCGATCGCGCTCGCCCAAAAGCTCGTGCGCAAGCGCTTCATTCGTACACGCCTGCTCATCCTCGGGAGCAAGCGACCGTGCCGCGATAAACAGCATCGCCGCGCGCCGCACCTCTCCCTCGCGCAGCCATGCAACCGCAAGATTGGTAAGAACGCGGAACTTCTGCCCGGCGCTCAACTCGCTCCAGTGCTGCTCGCGAAGCCGCAGCAGCGCTAGACGCGCCATCTGGTAGGAGCGCTGATTGATGGATTCGGCGGCGGCCGTAATTTCCGCCTCGAACCCCTCCGGTGGAGCACCGTTGGACTCGCGCACGACGGTTGGAGCGTCAAGACGCATTAAGGAATTCGCGCGGATGATCGCCTGGCGCTTGGCGGTCGAGCTGAATTCAGTCAGAACCTGTGGGTACTCATCAAGCAACTCCTGGATGTCGTCCCAGGTTATGACTTCGATCGCGCTCGGCCCCGAGCCTCTTTGCGCGCGATTAAGATCATACAGAGTTCGCTGCAAGCTTGCCTCGCGCGACGCGGTGGTTGCGACGACGAAACGGCCGATTGGCAGCCCGAGACTCATAGCGCGCTCCGCGGCGTCCTTGATATCGTTCGCCGAGAGGGTGCTGTGAACCTCGCGCAGCGCGCATCGGACCGCCGCAACACGCGGGCGGCCGCTAATCTCGAGCAAATCAACCGGGCGCTCCCCGTTCCCGAGGTCGCGCATCCGCTCGATTTGCGGTAGTTGCCAATGACGCCGCAGCAGGCGCAGACACAGCCGTTCGAACTCGTCGGCGCTCCTGGGCACAGGGTAACCGGAACTTGATATAGCCATAGTGTAGGTTTTATTAACATATTGACGACCGTAGCGGAAGACTCGATGCTAAAGCCTAACTTTCGACGCTAAGGCAGGGCTGATAGAATTAATTCTTTAGCCGATGCTTACGCTCGATAACGTTACAAAGTCCTTTGGCGCGCGGCGGATTCTTGACCGGGTATCGTGGTCGATGCCCGACGATGCGCGCGTCGGGTTGGTGGGACTCAACGGGGCCGGAAAATCTACGCTTTTGCGGATGATCGCCGACGTTTCGCCTCCTGATTCGGGACGAATTGCGCGGCCGCAGAAAACCCGAGTCGGCTACTTGCCCCAAGATGCGCCGGAAATGGGTGGGCGTTCGGTGCTGGCCGAGACGTTGTCGGCACTCGACCGGATGCAGGCGCTCGAGCGCCGCGGGCGAGAACTTGAAGAGCTTCTGGCGCGCGAGCATTCCGGTCCCGGCCACGACGCCGCCCTCGAAGAATATGGTGAAGTGCTGCACGAACTCGAACAGCACGATTTCTATAGCGCGGACGCGCGCGCCACGGCGGTGCTGTTCGGCTTGGGTTTCAGCGAAGCCGACCTGAGCCGCGACGTGGCGGAGTTTTCGGGCGGAATCCGGATGCGGATTGCACTTGCGAAGCTTCTGCTCGACGGTCCGGATTTCATGATGCTGGATGAACCAACCAACCATCTGGATATCGAGGCTCGCAACTGGCTCGAAGATTATCTGGCAGCGTACACCGGTGGAATTATCCTGGTTTCGCACGATCGCTACTTCCTCGATCGCGTGACCAACCGAACGACGGAACTCGCACGCGGTAAGATCACCGACTACGTCGGAAACTACTCGCGCTATCTGGTGCAACGCGAGGAACGCTTCGCGCTCGAGATGGCCGCATATGAGAACCAGCGCGCCGAGATCGAGCACATGGAACAATTCATCAGCCGCTTCCGCTACCAGGCGAGCAAGGCCCGGCTGGTGCAGAGTAGAATTAAACAGCTCGAAAAAATCGAGCGGCTCGAGCCGCCGGTCGGCGCGGAAAAGCCCCCCGCGATAGTGTTTCCCCAATGTGAGCGCAGCGCGCGCCGCGTCTTTGAGCTCCAAGGTGCGGTCAAGAAGTATGGCGATCTGACCGTCTATAACGGAATCGATCTGGTAATCGAGCGCGGACAGAAGATCGCGTTAGTCGGACCTAACGGCGCCGGGAAATCCACGATGATGAAAATCCTGGCTGGGGTCGAAGAGTTGTCGGGCGGTGAACGCATTGTCGGCGATAAGGTCGCGCTCGGTTACTTCGCCCAGAATCTCGCCGAATCGTTAAACTACGAGAAAACCGTCCTGCGAGAGCTCAGCGACTCGGCCGACGCGCTCGCAATGCCGCAACTGCGGGGGCTTTTGGGTGCGATGCTTTTTTCCGGCGACGACGTTGAAAAGCGCGTCGGAGTCCTTTCGGGCGGCGAACGCGCCCGGCTTGCACTTGCGAAGGTTCTCGCCCAACGCAACAACTGCCTGCTGCTCGATGAGCCAACCAACAACCTCGACATCATTGCCAAGGATTCGTTGCTCGAAGCGCTGCGCCGCTTTTCGGGCACGGTGCTGATCGTCAGCCACGACCGTTTCGTTCTCAACGAGCTTGCCACGGAAGTGATTGAGGTCGGACAGGGATACGCAACCCGCTATCTCGGCAACTACGATCAGTACCTGGAGAAGAAGGCGCTGATCGAAGCGCGCGCCGCGGCGCCCGAATCTCCAAAGATCGCGAAGCCGCCCAGAGACACCCGCGGCAATGGCGAGGCTACTCAAAGCCGCGACGCCGAGCGGCGCCGCGACCGCAGCGCAAAACAGAAAAAGCAAATCGAAGACGATATCGAAAAGAAAGAATCCGAGCGTGGGAAACTCGCTGAGGAAATGAACCGCCCGGATTTCTACCTCGCGCGCAAAGATGCCGACGAACTTATCGCACGCTACGAGAAAATTGGCCGCGAGGTTGAAAAGCTATACGCGGACTTGGTCAAGTTCGAAGAACCTGAAGAAACACTTTAACCACAGATTTCACAGGTTGGGCAGGCAGATTTTCGGAGCAACCGCCGCCGAAGCGTCGGTCGCCAAACCAATCTGTCTGAGAATCTGTGAAATCTGTGGTTCTTTCTTCTTAGTTTGTTTCCCGGAAATAGGCGCGAATATCATCCGCCAGCAGCTTCGGTTCTTCCATCGCAGCGAAGTGCCCGCCACGCGGCATCACCGTCCATCGCCGCACGTTGTATACACGCTCAGCCCAGTGCCGCGGCGGCAACACCAGTTCGCCGGGAAAAACCGCAACCGCAGTCGGCGCCTCAATTCGCGTGCCAGGCTTGAGCCGCCACGGATGATGCCGCGCTTCATAGTACAACCGCGTTGACGAATTAATCGTCTGCGTGACCCAATAGACCATCACGTTGGTCAGCATCTGATCCTTGCTGAAACGCGACTCGACGTCGCCCTTGCAATCGCTCCAGGTGCGGAACTTTTCGATAATCCACGCCGCCAGTCCCGCGGGCGAATCGTTCAAGCCGTAGGCGAGGGTCTGCGGCTTGGTGCCCTGAATCCATTGATAGCCAGTCTCGCCGGTGCGGAACTTTTCCATGTTGCCGAGGAAAACTTTTTCTTCCGGCGTGAGCTCGGCTGCGCTGCGGCCCTCAGCCGGACCGATCGCGATCATGTTGATGTGGATACCGTAAACGCTAGGTGCGTGAATCTCGCCTATTCGCGAGGTGACAGCGGCACCCCAATCGCCACCCTGCACGGCGAAACGCTTGAAGCCGAGCACGTCTGTCATCAGCTTGAAGAAGATCTCGGCGATTGCCTGAATATTCATCGCTCGGGCACGCGGATGATCCGAGAATCCGTAGCCTGGCAACGACGGCGCGATAACCGTGAATGAATCTCTCGGATCGCCGCCGTGCGCGCCCGGGTCGGTCAACATCGGGATGATATCCATGAACTCAACAATCGATCCCGGCCATCCGTGGATAAGCAAAACTGGTTTGGGATTTGGACCGCGCCCGGGCTCATGAATAAAATGGATTTTCAGCCCGTCGATATCGGCGTGATATTGCGCGAAGCGGTTGATACGCGCCTCCTGAGCGCGCCAGTCATAGCGGGTGCGCCAGTAATCCACGACTTCGCGCATATAGGCCAGG
>JAJZAG010000143.1 GCA_021799555.1 Deltaproteobacteria bacterium
GATCTTCATCGCGCTTGCGCCGATATCGAGGATCGTCCCCGGCGTCGCACTCGCCGCCGCCGGCGGTTCGAGCGCCGCGTCGTACAGTCGTATCCGCTTGCCGTCGAGCTCGGCGTGCGCTCCAGGTTGCGGATCGCATCCGCGAATCAGGTTGAAAACCTCGCGCGCGGGCCGCGCGAAATCGATTCTTGCGTGCTCGTCGCGGCATGGCGGTTCGTAGGTCGCCGCGCTTTCGTCCTGCGCGACGCGTGGCGCGCGGCCCGCCTTGATCAGATCAATCGCCTCGATCATCGCGTCGATCCCCATCGGGAAGAGCGTGTTGAAGTAGATCGATCCGGTCGTGTCGGTGTCGGCAATCGGCACGCGCTTCTGAATCAGAATCGGCCCGGTGTCGATTCCCTTGTCGGGCCAGAACCAGGTGACTCCCGTCTCGCGATCGCCCTGGATGATCGCCCAGTTGATTCCACTTGCGCCGCGATGCCGCGGCAGCAGCGACGGATGAAAGCAGATCGATTTATGGCGCGGCAGGTACAGAATCCGCTCCGGCACGATCAGCGTTACGAAGGCGAGAATCGCGAGGTCCGCGTCAAGCGTCTTGAAGTGCTCGAAGGCCGCGTCGCTCTTGAATGACTTGGGCTGCGACAGCGGCAAGCCCATCGCGCGCGCTTTTGCCGCCAGCGGGTCGGGCCGTCCGCCGGGCGGATCGGCGGGTGCGAATACGTGCACGATCTCTTCGCCGTGGCTGTTGATCGCTTCGAGCGCCTTTTCCGCGAACGCGGCCTGCCCCAGAAGTGCGATACGCAATGAACCGTCCTCCGTCGTCAAAGCGCCACGCTACCAAATGATCGCCCGCGCCCCAAACCGCGCGCGCAATTCGCGCGGCAGGACTCGCGCCGATTGACTTCGCGCATCGGCGCCCGCTTTGATGCTCGATGAGATGAATGCATCGCGATTCCGCCTGATAGCCGCCGCGGTAGTGTGCGCCGCGTTCGCCTGCGCGATCACTGTTCCCGCCGCGGCGCAGACCCGCGCGCGTCCGCGCATTTTTGTCCTCATGGTGTGGGACGGGCTGCGTCCCGATCTCGTCACGCCGCGCGACACGCCAAACCTCTTCGCGCTCGAACGCGAGGGCGTGCGCTTCGCGCGCCATCATTCGCAATACCCGACGTTGACGATGGTCAACGCGGCGACGCTCGCAACCGGGGCGCCGCCGGGCGTTGCCGGAATCTTTGGCGACACGATGTATCTCGGGCCTGCGCTGAAATCGCTCGGCGTCAACCTTCAGGGCGACGGCCTGATGCAGTTCGTCGCGCGTCCCGTGATGCTCGAGAACAGCAAACGGCTCGAAGAATTGAACGCGCCCGACGCGCTCAAGGGCAATCTGCTCGGTCTCGATTCCGTCGTGCAGGAAACCGCGCGCGAGGGCGGCTTCGTCGCCGTGATCGGCAAGCAGGGTCCGACTTACCTGTTCGATGATCGAGTGATGACCGTGGCCGCCGGCGAAGATGAAAACCACGAGCCGCACGCGCATTACCTGTTCCTGAGCGACGACGCCGCCGCGCCCGGCGCGGACGCCGCCGCGCTCGACGCTGCGATGCCTAAAGCTTCGGCGGCGGGAGTGTCGGACGCGGATCGCGATCGCTACTTCGCCCGCGTTGTCGCCGATCGCGCGCTCGGCGCCGCGAAAAAAGCCGCCGCCGCGGGCCATCCCGCGCTGATCGTCTTCTGGCAGCATAACCCCGACGCAACCCAGCATCGCGCCGGCCTCGGCACGCTTTCCGCCCTCGAGGCGCTTACGGTCGCGGACACCAACCTCGCGACGGTGCGCGCCGCGATCGATGCAAGCGGACTCGCCGGCCGCACCGACCTGATGGTCGTCTCCGACCACGGCTTTGCGACTATCCGCTTGCGCATCTCGCTTGCCGCGTTGCTCGTGTCGGCCGGGCTCAAGAAGTCGCTCGACTCGACCGACGTGGTCGTCGCGCCCAACGGCGGCAGCGACCTGGTCTATCTCGCGCGCGACGAGTTCAGCTCGCGCGTGGCGCTCGAAGATCGTCTCCAGAAGATCGTTGACTTCGCCGAGGCCCAGGAATGGTGCGGGCCGATCTTCTCGCGCGAGATCGCGCCGATACCCGCGCCGCGGGCGCGCTCGCCTCACGCCCGCTACCGCGCCGCGCCGGCCGCGGCGTATCGCGGATGGATCAACGGCACGTTCGCACAATCCGCACTCGGCCTGTTCAACGCGAATCGCTCGCCCGACCTCATCATCTCGTTCGCCGAAGCTTCCGACGCGAGCAATCGCGGCTTCACCGGTCCCGACGCTCCCGCTTTCGCGCTCGGGATCAAGGGCCAGCAATCGGTGCCGAACAAATCCGAGCCGCTTATCCGTCCTGTTGCCGGCCTGATCTATTCCGACACCGGAATCGGCGACCGATGGACCACCGGGATGGGGATGCACGGGGCGGCCGGGGAACGCGAGATCCACAATTTCGCCGCCGCGATCGGCCCTGACTTCAAGCGCGTATTCCTC
Source organism: Deltaproteobacteria bacterium (assembly GCA_021799555.1). GTDB lineage: Bacteria > Desulfobacterota > Binatia > Binatales > Binataceae > JBARDN01. Next base: position 2,531 of record JAJZAG010000143.1, read on the forward strand.
GACCAGTTCCCGACCGCGAATATCGACGTCGCGCCGACGATCACGCGCGTGCTCGGCCTGATGCTCAACGCCGGACCCGGCGGCGCGTATCCCACCGGCCGCGCGATGACCGAGGCGCTCGCCGGCGAGCGCTCCTACGCCGGAGCGGTGCACGCCTTCACGGCGACCACCGACCTCGAACTCCAGGGTGTCGAGGCGATCACGACACTGCAGCTGACGCGGCTCGGCGACCGCACTTATCTGGACAACTCGACCGTCCTTCGCAAACCGCTCGGCAGCTCGCCGTGAGCTCGGTTCGGCGCTTGAACCGATGCGACCGTTCCGCGGAGAATTGATCGAGGCCCGATGAAGAAGCGCAAACCCCGCCCGCTCCGATTGATTGCGATCGTGGCGATTCTGTTCATCGCCGGAGTCACGCTCGGCGTCAGCTATCGATGGTACGAGTGGTCGATCTTTCCGATGCCGTTCTTCGTCACCGCCGCCGATAACGCCGCGCCGTCGGAAGGCGCGCCGCCGCCACCGCCCTCCGACATCCTCGCGCAAAATGCACCCGCCGCACCGTCGAGCGTGCCCTCGTCGGTTTGGACTCCCGACATCTTCTCCAAGGTTCCCGCCATCCAACCCGCAACTCCCGCTCCGACTCCCGCGCGCAACGCGAACGTCGTCGTGCTGAATCCGGTCCAACCGCCCGCTCCCCAACCGCCGCCGCCGGGTGGGAACTCTCTGATGCTCCCGCAGGTGCCGCAGAGCCATCCGGTGGATACCCTCCCCGTTATCGGCGACGCCGGCCAGACCATCTGGGTCCCGCGCGCGATCGAAGGATGCTGGCAAGGGAGCGGCGGCTCGAGCCTTGAGTACCTCGGCGGATGCCCCAACATGGTTTCGGGACGCACCACGCCGATCAAGCTGCGCTGGTGCTTCCGCCGCTTCGGTAACCAGCCCCTCACCCTGACGATGGCCCACGGCCATTACGGCGGCCGCGTCTCGCAGCGCTGGGATGTGACAGGCGCGCACGGGCAGACGATCGAGCTGCGCGAGACGATCAGCTACATGACCATGATGTTCCTGCATGTCGTCGATGTTGGTCACTGGACCTGCCGCATCACCGGCGCAGGCCAGCTCCAGTGCGACGAGCACGAGCTCGCGCGATGCGGCCCCGGGCCGTGGTTGCAGCCCCCATGGTTCCGCGGCAGCGGATGGGTCACGGCGCAGCGCGCAGGGCGCTGAGCGCGCTCCGGCATCCACGTGCTCGGCTCGTGGCGCGCGCGGCGCGGCCTCGCGATGGGTTCGTTCCGCGGAAATTCCCGGCGGCCCATCGGGATCTCTCCGCGCCACCGTTCGATAATTTTCCGTTTCGCCTGGCTTCGATACTAAATTTCGCGCCCCCGATTTCGCGCCGCCCACCGCTTCACGCAACTCGCCCGATCCGCCTATCGGTACATCGCACCGGCGCTGCGTTGGAATAACTTCGAGCACGCTCAGGCGTATCGCCGGGAAATTCGCCGCGCGCTCAGCGCAAAGACCGCCCGGCGGATGTTCCAGCGCCGGTGTGAAAGCTCGCTTGGCGGTGGCGTTTCTTCCTCGCACGGGTCAATTTTCGCACGTTTCGGGCGCCTCCATAAGGCTGAACTGTTCAGCCATGAACTAATGTGGCTATGGATCGCTCTACCCTTACGCCCCCAGAGCTTTCCGCATCTCACTTAAAGTAATACTTGAAATACCTGATCGGCGCATTCGAAGTTTCATGCCGCCCGCCTCCGATCCCGCATCCGGCTCTCGCGGCATATTAGGCGAACAGCCTTCCCCAGCGCGAAGCGCGATACCCGCTCCGCCGATACTCGCGCCGACCGGCGCGCGACCCACGCTTGGGACCCCGCCTGCGCCGCGATGACCCGATCCTGAGCGACGGCGCTGGCGACACGATACATATCGGGCACGCTGGCGCCGACCTCACTACGGTCACCGATCGTGCCGGCAAGACCACCTATCTGTTCGATGACGGGGCCGGGCGCCTAGTCTGGATCGAGGACCCGCTGGGCAACCAGACGAGCTTCAGCTATTCGCCGCTGGATGACCTCACGCAGATCGTGGATGCGCTGAGCGGGGTGACCAAATTCACATATGACGGCGACCGCAATCTTACCAGCGTGACCGACGCGAATGGGAGTGTCACAAGGTAGGGTGCCGATGCGGGCCGGCGTCACTATGTTGTGCAGGACTCAATAATTCAGACTGTGCCCGACCGCGGCTCGGCTCGGCGGCAAGAATTCCAACCGCACTTACGGATTCAGCGCTATGCACGCGGGCGACGAAACTGATTCGGCCTTCGACGTACCGGCCGCGTTGTCAAACCAGAAGTTGGCGCCACAGCTGTTAGTCGCGTCGTGCAGATCAACGCCGGCGTTGTCCGACGCTCCGTCGTTAAACACCCGGTCCTTGCTTGCCGCTTCGGTCGCGTCCAGAAAAATTCCGTCACCGACGTTCGAGTCCGAGTAACCGTTGTAAACGTTCACGCCCGAATTGATGCATCCGCCGCCACTCGGACATCCGATATGGATGCCGGTACCGCCGTTGCTCTCCGCGTCAAAGTTATCGATCGATGCTGTAGCGGAGCCGGTTACGACAACAGCGTCACCGGTATTCTTCGCCGCGTAGAAGCCCTCAAGGAAGCACGAGTTACAATGCACCATTGCACCGATACCATCGTCTTCGAATGAGAGATTCGCCCAGTCGCTGCTGTTGTCGCCGTGCATGTAGAGGCCGACGACGTTACTACCGGATCGGGTGCCATCACCAAAGTTGAGATCGTCGCCCCGCGTCCTGAGTCCCTGATCGTCCACGCCGTATTCAAAAGAGTTAACGAAAGCGTTGTAGCCCTCAATCGAAGTGTCCACCGACACGTCCTCTATGTGGATTCCCGTACCTGATGAAGACCCTCCCGGCCCGGTGATGCTGAACCCGTGCAGATCGAGCACGATATTGTGTCCGCTTATCACGAGGCAGTCACCGCCGCCGGCGGCGGTGATATCCGAGGTAAGAACATACAGGCTTCCGCTGACGTCGAGCTTTCCACACTGCGAAACCGGCTTTGGAACTTGCTGGCTATCACCTCGAGTCCCGGCGTTCGAGGTTCCGTGGAGCAGGAGAAAAGCGCATGCGACAGCGATTCCTCCGAGAGTACGGTTTCCTGAAAATCGTTTCGATGAGCGACTTATTCTGATATTTCTCATAGATGGCAAGTCTTCAATGCAAAGAGTAGGCCGCCTTCGTTCGCGTTCACACTCCGTCTCATGTACTTGACGCACAGATAGGCTTAGTCGCGACAAGTTTCTCAATTGCAGATCAACCCACAGTTCTTCCGCGGCCCAGGGTAGTAAGCTGCGATCGCGCGCTCGGATCGGAACCGTCTCATAACGGGACAAACCCGTCGTCAACCGGGCGACTCCGATCGGTTCCGGTGATCCACGCCGCTTCGATCGCGCCAATGCCCAACCGCCATGAAGAATTGAAGCAGTCAGCTCCGTCGGGCTCTCATAATCCGGACGGTAGGGTCGGCTTGGATCGTAGCTGGGCTGAGGCACTGATCGTTGATCGAGCAGGCTGAAGGACGCCGAGCGAAGTGGAATACGTGCAAATTTGTCCGATCAGCATCTGGGCGGCTGATCTGTTGGTCCACTGCCGTCATTGTCTTGACATTGAGATAACATGTGATAACTATGGGTTGTTGACAGCAGCAGCGTATCGCGCTGTCGGTACCGCTGTGATTGAGGATGCCGTTCGAGGTGAGATAGCCGGTTAGCTAGGAAGGGGCTTGCGTGGAACTTTCGTTCCTTCATTCGGGGAAAGCGCGCCGGCGTGCAACACTCACGCGACCGCAATCTAATCAGATCCGGGGATACGCAGCGGCTGCCAGCAATGAGATACAACGCACTGTCTCGACGGTCGCCGTTACGACGGTGGCGCTCGCTCTCGCGATCCTCAACGCATTCATCGACACCGACCAATCCGCCGACGACTGGCATGGCGACGGACACCCTGAGAACTCTCAGGTAGGTCCCAAGCCCCCCGAAACCGACTCGCCTACGCCGAGAAAACTCATCCCAAGGACTGACGCTAGATGGGCAGGATCAGCAAAGTGGCGCGCGTGAAGGTGCGCGATCTTGAACCACGGGGTATCGAATATACCCTTGGGGTTGCCTGCGCAAAGTCCGGTCGCGCATACGACGAGTTGCGCAACCGGACATTCAAGCTCATAGTCGGACTTCGCTAACCGAACGCAGCCGCCATCGCCGGTGCAGCGGGCCAAATGGCCGGTCGCGCTGCGGTCGCGCTGGGCGGCACGGTACTGCTCGCCGATCGGTTCATGTACGCCCCTCAGTCGCTCGATTCGGCGAGTCTGATGGATCCCGTGAGCCAGCTTGACGCCCACAAGTCGATTCACCGGCCGCGATTTCCGGGACTGTGCGCAACGCCTTTCGCGGAGCCGAATCCGGCCATTCCGGCGCTGCGTTCTTACGTTTTCCTGCGGACCGGATGAATGCCGAGACCAACGCCGCCGTGCTGCATCAAGAATTCTGACTTGGGTAACTCGTGAATGATTCGAAGCCCAGTTGCGAGCGGCAGCGACCGACGCGATCCCGTTCGCCGCCGACGCCGCGACGTTGCGGTCGGGCGCCGAACGCGGGTGCAGTCAGTGCGACGCCAATTCGATCGTGAACGTCGAGCCAAAGCCTTTCTCGCTCTTAACCCCGACCGTCGCGCGATTGAATTCCAGATAGCGTTTTACCAGCGCCAGTCCCAATCCCGACCCTTGGAAGCGGCGGGTATCGCCACTGCTTTCCTGGCTGAAGGGTTCAAACAGCCTCGGCAAAAAGGCCGGGTCAATTCCGATCCCCGTGTCGCGTACTTCCACACAGAGACAGCCGGCAGAGTTCCTGAACACCCGAATCCGGACCTCCCCGCGCTCGGTAAACTTGATTGCGTTATCGAGCAGGTTGGCGATCGCGCTGGACAGACAATGCTGGTCGAACTCGACGATTGCTTCCGGTTCGTCGGTCTGAACGCGAATCTCAACTCCCTTTTCACGAGCAGGCTCGACAAAATTCCCGACCTGATCGGCGACGACTTCGGCGATTCGCAATCTTTCCGGATTGATCTTAAAACTGTGGTTCTCGATACGCGACAGATCGAGAATCTCGTTGATGGTCTGCAACAGGCGAGATCCAGCCCGTTGCCCCATCTTTATCAGCGACGACAATGAGGCGTCGCCCGAACTTTCGAGATAATCAACGATTTCCTCTGCGACCCCCAGCAGCACGTTCAGCGGGGTCCGGATTTCGTGGGAAATGTTGGCCAGAAAGTATGCTTTCATGCGCGCCGCTTCTAGTGCGGAATCGCGAGCCTCGATGATCTCGCGATCGAAACGTTTGTGCTCGCTTATATCGTGGGCGACCGACACTACGCACGGCTCGCCACCGATCTCGATCACCGATGCGGATACCCGCACCGGGATCGTGGCTCCGCTGCGCGCGTGGGTGCGCAACTCAAAGTCGTTCACCCGCCCGTTTCGTTGCAGTGAGTCGAGCAGTTGCGCAACATCCTCGCTTTCAAGCCAGCCCCCGAGCTCAAACGGAGTCCTGCCGATGATCTCGTCGCGCGAATAGCCGCACAGCCGAAGCAACGCATCGTTGACCGCTACGTAGCGGCCGTCGCTCAGCCGGTTGATGGAGGCCGCGTCCGCGTGGTTGTCGAAAAAGCCGCGGAACTTCGCTTCGCTGCGGCGCAGTTCCTCGTACTCCCTGCGCTCCTCGGTCACATCGCGGCTGGTCTCAAGGAACCCGATCGGTACCCCACCCATCCCGCGCACCGCAGTCAGGACCAGATGTGCAACGAATCGCGATCCATCTTTTCGTACGCGCGTAACCGTATCGTCAAAACGCCCGAACACTGCCGCTCGTCGAAGGGCGTGCGCAGGCCTTCCCGCTTCCCGATCCTCGACCGAATATAAACATCGATAGTGATGGTCGATGATGTCGTCGGCGGAGTACCCCATGATGCGCTCTGCACCATGGTTCCAGCTCTTAATCCGGCCTCCCGTGCTGATCTTGAATATCCCATAGTCCGAGACCTGCTCAACCATCAGCTCGAACCTCTGATCCTCGTCAGGGAGCCTGGTGACGCTAGGCCAAGCGCCAGGGAGCGACTTTGAAAGTGTTTGCACCCCACTCTGATTCGGTTGACCGTCGGCCCCAATCTGCTGCGCTTCGCTGTGCAAGCGCAGGTCGGCGAGATTCCTCAGGACCACGCTGCGGAGCTTCGCGTAGGCCAGGCGCATTTCAGATGCGCGCTCCGAGTCTGAACCGAACCTTACGTCGATCTCTTCATCCAGCACTCTCCAGGCCGCCGACACCGTGGCGACGATCCGCTCCGGATCGAGCAACCCACCCGCGTTCCCGGTGCCCGAATGCATCCGGACCCGCTCGTAGGCAAGCTTAATGGTCCGCAGA
>JAJZAG010000144.1 GCA_021799555.1 Deltaproteobacteria bacterium
CGAAACGCCCAGTTCAACGCACTTGGCCCAGACCGGATCGTAATCGTACTCGCTGTCGAGTCCGAGGACGTCGAACCACGCCGCATGGCGCGCGGCGTCCGGAGTCTTGCGCGCCACCGCGGGAATCGCGCGGCGCACCATGCTGCCCATCAGGATCACCTTGAGCCCGAGGGTCTTGACGGCGTACTCGAGTTCCTCGATCGCCTCCGCGGGCGTGTACATCGGGATTGCCGCGGCCGGCGTGATCCGGTCGGCGAACTCGCGGAAGTGATCGGCGACGTAGAGATTGAACGCGCGGCAGGTTGCGCGGCGCATCTCCGCGTCCGGAATAAACGCGACGCCGAGGGCCGCGGTCGGATACAGCACGGTGAAGTCAAAGCCGAATTCGTCGAGCCGCTCGTAGAGCAGGCGCGGCAGGATTGCGGTCGCGCGGTCGCGGGTGTTCTTCGTGGGTACGCCCCAGAACGCTTCTTGCGCGCGGCGATGGTCGCGCCGCTCTTCGGGCGTCATTGCGAGAGCGTGCTGCACGCGCTCGTTGCGCGAGCGGAACGACTCGACGACTTTGGGACCGGCGACGCGCTTCAGGTAGTCGGAAATCGACGGGCCAAATTCGAGCCAATGGCCGTCGGCGTCGATCACCGGATGGCCGAGTTTCGCGCGAATCTGTTGGGAGCTGAGCTTGCCCGACATGGCGATTCTCCTTGCCAATATTGGGGAGAGCCTAGCGCAGTGGCGCTGCAACCTGAAAGAGGGCGATTAGGATTTGAGAAAATCGAGAATCAGCTTGTTCACCTCCGCGGATTTTTCCTGATGGACGAAATGGCCGGCGCCCGCGATTATTTCCTTGCGCAGCCCCTTCGGGAAAAAGTCCTCCATTCCGTCGAGCAACTCGGCGCCGATACATCCATCGTTGCGCCCGTGAAGCATCATCGCGGGCACGTTGATTGGCGCAGGCGGCGCCGCGACGGCGGCGATCGCGTCGGCGGGAATCTTCATCATCGCGCCAAGCGTCGCGCGGTAGTAGCCGAGCGCGGCCGAGAGCGCGCCCGGCGCGCGAAAGCATCGCTTGAGCGGCTCGATATCTTCCTTGGTCCACTTCCAGTCAGGCGACCAATCGGACCACATCTTTTCCAGAAAATTGAAATTGTCGTGACTGACCGCGGCTTCGGCGAAAGCGCCCTGGAAGAAATACATGTACCAACTGCGTTTCTGCTGCGCGTAATTTGTGACGAGAGCCTTGATGAACGAGGCGCCGTAAGGGACGGCCGCGGTGATCAGTTTTGTCACGCGCGCCGCCGATGCGGCCGCAGCGGGGTATGCGGCGACTGCGCCCCAGTCATGACCGAACAGGATCGCATCCTTATGCCCGAGCGCAGTGACGAGGGCGAGCGCGTCTTCGCTGAGCGCGGCCGAATCGTAGCGTCCGTCGGGCGCGAGTCCGGTCGGGGCGTAGCCGCGCATGAACGGCGCGACCACATGGAAGCCCGCGGCGGCGAGCACCGGCATCTGATGACGGAACGAATGAGCGGTATCGGGAAAGCCGTGCAGGCACAGGATCAGCGGACCATCGCCCATCTCGAGGACGTGGAAGTCGATATTGGAAGCGCGCACGACGCGCTGAGTTGGTTGCGATTCCATGATTCACCTCGCTATGGAGCGCAAGCTACTACACAAGTGCGCGTCAATGCACCACGTGCGCTATCGCGATGACTGAACGCGCGGATGGCGCGTGCCGATCGCGAGTTTACGCCGCGGCGGATCGAACTCCAGGTCCGGCGCGTTACGCGGCGGCTTTAAGCTCCGCAGTGCAATGCGCGCACTTGGTCGCGGCGATCGGAATATCGCTTAAACAAAACGGGCATTGCTTGATGGTCGGCACCGAAGGCGGCGGGGGCTTGCGCGTCAAGCGTTCGATCTGCTGCACGAGAATAAACATCGCGAAGGCGACGATCAGAAAATCGATTACCGTGTTGATAAACACTCCGTACGCGATCGTTGGCGCTCCGGCCGCCTTCGCCGCCGCCAGTGAGGGATAGTGAGTCCCCGACAGGCTGATGAACAAGCTCGTGAAGTCGACTTTGCCGAGAATGAAACCGATAGGCGGCATAATCACGTCGCCGACCAGCGACGAGACGATTTTTCCAAACGCGCCGCCGAGGATAAATCCCACGGCCAGATCGATTACGTTTCCCTTCATCGCGAACGCTTTGAAATCCGACATCATCGACATGGTTCCGAGCCTCCTGCCCGCGAAATTGCGGCTGATGAGATTGTCATGAGATAGCAATCCGCGCCGGTGTAATGCGAGAGCGCGCGGCGCCCGCATTACACCGATGCGCGGGCTATACCGCCGCTCGCGCGTCCGCGCGAATTTATGTCAGGTGGTTGTTCGGCTGCGGCTGCAAGGCCGCCGCACGAGACAGGAAACCGGATCAGGCCGCCGAGTTGAGTTCTCCGGGAACCCGCGCCGCCGCGATCGCGCGCCGCGCGGTACGCCGTGCCGCGCGCGCAAGCTTCAGCTCCTCGCGCGAGGGCGCGCGCACGTCGGTGGCGAGTCTTAGCATCTCGAGCGCACGGATTACTATCCAGCCTACGTCAGGCTCGCGCCAACTCCATCCGAGCCGCGCCGAGCCGGGGCGGGAATGATGGTTGCGGTGCCAGTTCTCGCCCTGGAAGAAGTGCACAAGCGCAAGCCATCTCACGTTGCGGCTCGAATCTTCACCGATCCGGATTCCCGGCTCTGTGTGGCAAACGCTGTTGACGAAGCACTGCGCGTGAAGTCCAAAGCAGAGCCGGATTGCGCCCATCCAGAAAAAAGCGGGCCACCCGAAGGCCAGGCCGCCAAAGTAGGATATCGCGAGGATCGCAGGCTGGAACCATCGAAACGCTCGATACTCGATTCCCGTCAGATCCGGGCAATAGCGTTCGACCTGCGGCTCGCCGGCCTGCCATAACCAGCGCAGATGCGCCCACCAGAAACCGCCCCAGATGGGGCTCGAGATGTCTTCGGGCGTGTCGGCCTTCGCATGATGGAGGCGATGGCCGGCGGCCCACGTGGTTGGTGCGCCTGAGCCGTTGAACATCGCGAAGAAGATCAAAAGACTGCGGACCCACGGATGAAGCTTGACCGAACGATGGGCCAAAGCGCGATGGTATCCGACGGTGGTGCCAAGCCCGCCGATAAAGACCAGCGCGATTGCGCCTGCCAGCACCCGCCATCCGGGGAGCGGGTACATCACGAGTCCGACGGCCGCGGTTACGTGAATCAGGATGATCCAGAGGAAGATCGAGAGGTCGCGTCCCTCGGCGCGCCACCACGGTTGCTCCCAAGGGGCTTGGCTGCGCGCGACAGCCGCGCGAGCGAGATTGGAATTCGGCATTATTTGTAATTCTCCGTGTTTTGCGTCCGCTATGCGGGTAGTCGCGAACGGAGCAAAACAGGCTCGGCACGCGAAAGGTTGCGCCACCACCATCCGGCCGCGCCAGTCTCACGCGCGGCACGCCAGCATCCGCACATTTCTCGAATGGCAACCCTACGTGCCCAGAGGATGGATGTGCTGACCGCTAAAGGAAACAAGCGTATCTCATAAACCTCCGGCGCGCCACTGCCCGCTAACCTGAATCACGCGCAACGTCGAGCATAGCTTTGGCGGCGCGCTCAGCGACTTCGGTCATCAGTTCGTCGGTGAGCACTGTGGATAATGCGATCATTCCGCGCGGTGCGATAAAAAGACCGTTGTTGAGAGCGGCGAGGTGGAACGCCGCAATCGTGCGCGAATCCTGCCGGTTGATCGTAGCCGGCGGCGCCTCGTCCAGGAAAAAGATGTTCATCAGAGAGCCGAACTGGCGGACCGAGAACGGCAGCTCGGCCTGACGCGCGGCGCGTTTGAGTTCCTCGGCGATTTTTTTCGCGCGCGCATCCATCGCGTCGATCCGATCCTGGGTCAGCTCGCGGACCGAGACCAGGCCGGCGGCGCAGGTGGCGGGATTTCCGTTGAAGGTGCCGGAATGAAAAATCGCACCGCGCTCGCGCGGATTAAACGCCGCCATGATCTCGGCGCTGCCGCCGAGTGCGCCGACCGGCAGTCCGCCTCCGATAATCTTGCCCATCATCGTCAGGTCGGGCTTCGCGCCGAAGATCGCTTGCGCGCCGCCGCATGCGAGGCGCAGCGTGATGACTTCGTCGAGGATAAAGAGAGCGCCGGCACGATGGGCCGCTTCGCCCACGCGTTCAAGGAACCCCGCGGGCGGTGCGACGATCCCTGCCGAACCGAGAACCGGCTCGAGAAAGACCGCCGCGATCTCCTGCCCGCGCTCGGTCAAGAGCGCTTCAAAGGAAGTCGCCTCGCCGAAATCCGCCAGCATCGTGCGCTCGCCGTCATGTCCGGCCAGCCCGAGTTCGAGATCGTCGTACGAACCGTGATAGCCGTAGCGCGCCATCAGGATAAGCTTGCGCCCGGTGAGCCTCCGCGCGACGTGGCACGCGAGCATCCCGGCTTCCGTGCCCGAGTTGCAAAACCGCACCTGCTCCACCGACGCGACGCGTTCGCATAAAAGTTCCGCGAGCGCGACCTGCGCTTCCGAGCGCGCGGGCCATGCGGTGCCGCCATTGGCCGCGCGCGTGATCGCCTCGACGATCGGAGGGTAGGCGTGGCCGTGAACGAGGCTCGTGTAGTTGCCGAGCAGATCGATGTAGCGATTGCCGTCGATATCGTGGAGAAACGGGCCTTCGCCGCGCGCGATCGTCAGAGAGTAGGGTCGATGATGAGCGGTGGTGCGGGTGTCGCCGCCGGGCATGACGCGTTCGGCGCGCGCCGCCATTTCCGCCGACTTAGGCGTCGCCGCTTTGTACTGCTCCTCGATTTTGCTCATCATCCTCTCTCCTGCCTGCCCGCGCCGCCATGCTCGTCAATTGCGAGAGCTGTTAGGCCAAATTGTTATTATTTGCGCCTTATTGTCAATTACGAGTCAAGCGCTCCTGTCCGGTAGAAGCCCCGCGTCCCCTCAGCGCACGATTGCGATTGCTTCCATCTCGACCATCAGGCCTTCCACGGCGAGCGAGGTTACGCCGACCAGCGTCGAGGCGGGAGCGTTGGCGCCCTCCGGGAACAGCGCTGCGCGCGCCTCGCGCATCGCGGCGTAATCGGACTGTTTGTAGTTGACGATGTAGGTATTGGTCTTGACGATATCGGCGGTTGTGGCGCCGGCGGCTTCGAGCGCGAGCTTCAAGTTGGCGGCGGCCTGGCGCACTTGCGTCTTCAGGTCGCCGGGGCCGACCAGCTTGCCATCCTTGTCAACGGCGACCTGGCCGGAGATGAAAACGATCTTGCCGGGCGCGCTGACCGTCACGACGTGGGTGTATCCGCGCGGTTGTAAAAGCGTCTCGGGATTAATGTGCCTTGTTTCCATCGCATCCTCCAGCTCGGACCTAAGGTTTGGGCGCCTCGCCGCGATATTGCAGCACCTGGACGTTTTCGATCGTGACCATCCATGAGCCCATCATCGCGTCGAGGATCGGGATGAACGCGTCAATCTTTTCCTGGGTATCGACGATTTCGATCACGATCGGCAGATCGTCGCTGAGCCGGAGCAGTTTCGTAGTGTGCAGATGGCTGGTCTGCCCGAAGCCGAGCGGGCCGCGCAAGACGGTTGCGCCGGCCAGATGAAGCTCGCGCGCTTTGAGGACGATTGCCTCGTACAGTGGATGGCTGTCGTGGCGATCTTTTTCGCCGATAAAAATTCGGAGCAGCTTCGCTTCGCGCGGCAGTTGCATGATTTCACACTCAGCGGTTCAACGCCTCGGCCGCGAGCGTGCCGAGCCAAACTGCGGCGAGGCATAGGGCTACCGACAGGATCGCGTTTAATCCGGCGAAAAGCCACTCGCCGTCGCGCACGAGATTCATGGTTTCAAGGCTGAAGGTCGAAAACGTCGTATATCCGCCGCATACTCCGGTCATCACGAATTGGCGTCCGGAGGCGCCGACGAATACGCGTCCTTCAGGTCCGGTCAGCGCCGCGAAAAATCCGATCACGATCGCGCCGGTCACGTTGACAAACATCGTCCCGAACGGGAACGCGCCGCCGGTCAGATTGGCGACCACGCCCGACGCCCAGAAGCGACCGACGCTGCCGAGCGCGCCGCCGATTGCGATTAACAGGTATGCGGTCAAGTTCAACCTCCCGGCAGGAGTGCGAAAAGAATGTTATTAGCGGTCACTCGATGTTGTTGCGCGATGGGGTGGATTGGGCGGCTGGCTGGTTCGAATTACTCGCGGAAGACTTGGCCGCAGGCTGACCGGTAATGCTTCCAGTCTTCTCATATTGATAACCGGAGTAGGCGAGGCCTGGGATCATCAGAATCGGGCATCCGCTGGCCGATAGGCCAAGCATCGCGAGCGCGATGACCATGATCCAATTGCAAACGGTTCGCATTGCGGCTTCCTTCGAGCAAAAGTGTCGCAGACTACTCGGCGGGTTTGATTCCGGCGCGCCCCTCGATCGCACGCACGCGCCGGAACAGCTCCGGAATCCGCCACCATAGCGCGGCATAGCGGCGATAGTACTTCATATCCGCGTGCGGAGTTCCCGCGACGACGGCGTCGTCGGCGATTTCGCCGTGGAGGCCGGATTGCGCCGAGGCGAGCACGCGGTCTCCGATTTTCGCGTGATCGGCGCATCCGACCTGACCGCCGAATTGGCACCATTTGCCGATTTTCGTCGAGCCGGCGATTCCGACATGCGCGGCGAAGCGCGAGTACTCGCCGATCTCGCAGTTATGACCGATATGGACCTGGTCGTCGAGCTTGACGCCGCGATGCAAAATCGTTGCGCCGAGGGTGGCGCGATCGACCGTGGATTTCGCGCCGATTTCGACCTCGTCTTCGAGAACCGCGATGCCCACTTGCGGAATCTTCACCAGGGTGCCCGCGCTTTCGACGAAGCCGAACCCGTCGGCGCCAATCACGGCGCCGTCGAGGAGCGTCACGCGATTTCCGATCACGCATCCCTCGCGCACGACCGCATGGCTGTGCGCGATAAAGTCGTCGCCGATCCGGACGTTTGGATAAATTACGGCGTGGGGATGCAGGATCGCGCGCGCACCGATCGTGACGCCTGCGCCGACAACTGCGAACGGGCCGATCGACGCGTCGGCGCCGATTTTCGCGTCGGGCGCGATTTTTGCGCTCGGGTCGATTCCCGGCGCGGGCCGATAACGCGGAAAGAAGATGTCGATCACGCGCGCGAAATCGGCGTACGGATTCGCGCTTATCAGGACCGGGCATTTCGCGCCGGCCGCAAACTCAGGCGCCACGATCGCCGCGGTGGCTGTCGTGCGCGTAAGCATCGGCGCGAACCTGGCGCTCGCGACGAAGATGATCGTGCCGGGCCCGGCGGCCTCGATTGGCGCGGGCGCGAAAATTTCCACGCCGCCTTCGCCCCGCAACTCAAGCGCGAGCTTTGCGGCGAGTTCCTTGAGTTTCATCTGCTCACCCTGTCGGCCGCCTAATCGCCGCGAATAACACCGGCTGGATGCGATCGCGACGATGGCCGGCGGATTGCCGACGATCAAGAATAGTAGAAACGGTCCGGCCGCCCAACCATCGCGCGGCTCGGTTGAGCGATCCGCTCGATCATCCGAACGCACCCGTCTCGGCGATCGCGGCGACTACCTCCTCGGGGGTGATTTCGACTAGGCAATTGTAATGGCCGAAGCGGCAGGTGCGCGCAAGGCATGGGCTGCAATCGAGATGGCGCCAAAGCACGCGAGCGTGCGTCCCCATCGGGCCGGTGCGATCGGGATTGGTCGAGCCGAAAATCCCAACCGTAGGACGCCCGAGCGCCGCCGCAACGTGCATCGCGCCCGAGTCGTTGCCGATAAAGCCGTCGGCGAGGGCGAGCGTCGCGAGCAGTTCGCCGATAGAGGTTTCGCCGGCGGCGACCACTGCGCCGGTGCGCGCCGCCGCGGCAATTTCGGCGCATTGCGGTTGCTCGCCGGACGCGCCCACGAGGACGCATTCGACGCCATAGCGCTCTGCGAGCAAGTCGATGAGGCGCGCGAAATGATTGGCCGGCCATTTTTTCGCCGGGCCGAACGCCGCACCTGGCGCCAGCGCAATGAGGCGCGAGGCCGCTCGCTTGCGCCGCGCGCCGAGCCATCCGCGCATCGTATCGAGATGCGCGGGGTGTGCTTCTATCGCGAAGTTGTCAGATTCGCCGATCACGCCGAGAGTCGCGCGCACCATCTCGAGCCAGTAATTTGCCTGATGCGCCTGTAACGCGAGCGGCGAGGGCTGCGCGCGGATCGTCAGCATCGCGCCGCGCCGATCGGTTGCGTAGCCGGCGCGTCGCGGCACGCGTGCAATCGCGGTCCACAGGGCGGCTTCGAAGCTGTTGGGAAACATCACGGCCAAATCGAAGTTGTGCGCGCGAATCTCGCCAATAATCCGACGCCGGTCGCCGATCCCGCGCAGTCCGGGCGCGACCGAATAGGGAATCACTTCGTCGAGCCAAATTGCGCCGTCAAAAAAGCCCGCCAGCTCGCGTTTGATCAGAACTGCGAGGTGCGCGTTCGGCCATGCGCGCCGGATCGCGCGCAACGCGGGCAGGCTCATCACGACATCGCCGAGCCAGTTGACTTCCTTGACGATAATTCGGCGCGGCGGCACATCAAGCGCCCAGATTTGCGTGGCAACGCCTGCCCGGTGGTCCGGTTGTGCAGGTTTGGGATTGTCGTCCATCGCTGCTGCCGCGATTCCATCATGGCCGTTAATGGAATGGAATCCGGTTGTTAAATTCCGGCTGTGGCGAGGATCGCGAGGCTTTGCGAGGCTTCCGGTATGCCGGGCGGCGTAATAATATCCGGTCAGGCGAAGTGGCGCTGGCGGTGCGAAAGAGCGAGGAATGATCCAGCGGCAAAATAATCGCGCGCTGAAATCGGTCTCGTTGATCGTCACGCTTGCGGCGATGGCGGGGATCGCGTTTGTCGCGCAGCGCGATTACCGCGATGCTTCAAGGCGCG
>JAJZAG010000145.1 GCA_021799555.1 Deltaproteobacteria bacterium
CCGCGTGAATCGACCTTGATTCGCGCTTCGGCTCTTTACTCGGCGGCCGATATTCCGTGGCACGAGCTGCGCGGCGGAGCGCATCAGATATCGGTCGCCGGAGCACCGGAAGGTTCAAATTATCTTTACAAGCTCACGACGGCATATGTCAGCCCCGAGTCTCCGTGGCACATGGCCGGCCAGTTTACGCTGACGCCCGCCGACGACGGCGCTGAAACTGCACGTTCATCAGGCGTGATCGGTACGATCGGCGGCGAGCTTTTGACGAACACTTATCCCGCCGCGTCCGCAGTCGATTTGATCGCAGCAGCCCTGACCCAGATTCACGGCGATCTGGCCGCACCATGGGACACCGCGCCCGGGCGTTTCAATCATCACGATCGCGCCGCGCTCGATCGGTTTCACCGCGAGATGCCGGCGTTGGCCGCCAAACTCGATCATTATCTAATCTTCCACAACTTGCTCGACGAGTTTGACGGGCCAGACGGACGCATCGTGCTATTCAACGCCGACGTCGAAATCAAACCGCAGGCGCTCAAGGCGTTTCCGCATCTGTATGATTTCTACCGTAAGATCGCACCGGTGCTGGTGGCTGAGTCGAAGATCGAGGATTCGGCGGGCAACTTCTGGATGCGCACGCGGTTCGATCATGGGCGGATGCATCTTACGTTCATGGATCGTGAGGGGATGCTGGTGCCGTTCGATAAGGATTATCGTCCCGCTGGGGCAGGCGTCGCGCTGGATGCTATCACGCAGGGCAGTTATCGAACCGAGGCGGCAGTGCGCGTGTATCGTCTCGGGATGATCTTTGGACTGGGCAATCTCGGTTTCACGACCGAGTACGCGCGCAAAGATGACACGGTCGCCGCGGTGAGCAGGATGACCGCGGTGCCGGACTTGATCGCGCCACCGGGAATTCACAAGGTAATCGACTTGATCGCGGGTGAATTTCTGCGCGCAATCGCGCAAGACAACGGCGGTCTGACTTCGAAGTTCACCTCGCGCCGGATGGACGACGGGATTGACAGCTATGAGCTAGGCTTCAGCGGCGAATTCGAGTATTCGCCGACTCTGGAATTTCTGGCGCGGATCAGCGACGCTATCGCCGATGCGCATAATGAAAAGGTGCGCGTCGAGGAGCGTCGGCTCGGCGAGGAACTATTCGATGCGTTCGTGGCCGACTACAATCGAGCGCGTCCGCGCATTCTGGCGCAGGACCAAGAGCAAGGAAGAGGCAAGTGAGATTCCGCAATCTTCTCGTTTGCGCTGCGCTAGGCACCGCGTTGGTGTCCGTCGGCGCGGGCTGCAGCTCGGATTCCGCCGATACTCAGCAACCCGAGGCGGTTGCGACGCCACATTTCGTTAGCGATCTTTCCGCACTCTCATCGAAACCGATTAATCCCATACTGGATCCGAACGCCGCCTTCGCCGCCACCCACGTCGGCGACGACGCGGGATCGGGGCGCGCCGACGAAGCGGCGCCAGGAACCACCCGCAACGTTGGAACCGATGAGAACCCGGGAGTTGAACAACTGCTCAATCCAAAGGCGGCGCAATTCGCGAGCTTCACAGGTTTGCTGCTGCAACATCTGTGGGTTGCAGTTCACAAGGCGGAGAAGCACAACCGGATCGCGCGGCTGCGGCTCCCCCGCGACCTGCGCGCCTCTATAATCGTCGCGACACTCGATTCGCACGGCACGCTTAAAGAGATCGTTCTTGAGCAACACTGCGGCGAAGGAGTCATCGACCGGATGTTCATTGACGCTGCCAAAAAAGCGCTCTGGGCGACCAACCCACCCTCAGAGGCCGCGATGCCCGACGGCAACTATCGCGTCCGCGCCGTGTTGCGGATGCACAACTTCGCCTCGATGGACGAGAAGACGTGGAGGTTCAAAACTTACATCGGGATGGCGCTGCTGTAACGCCGGCGCCCGGGATCTGATCCGCTTCGCCGCGCCCGCGCGGTTTCTGCTAGGATTACCGCGATGCAATCGCTCGACGACTACCTGCCGCGTCCGGGACTCTCGACGCCGATCGTAACGATCTTGGATCGCGCCGACCAGGTGCTCGAAGACGAGCAGCGCGCCGTAGTCCGCTTCGTCGTGCAGGACGGACGCGGCGCCGACATCGTCTTCGCCTCCGGCACAACCGGCGAATGGGACCGCGTCAATAATGTCCAGAGGCAGGCGGTGATGCGCGTCGCAATCGACGAATGTCGCCGATGCTCGACGCGGATTGGGCGCAAGATCGAAGCGTGGGCGGGAATCACCGCGCACACGCGTGCCGAAACGATAGCCAACCTCGAGTACGCGATGGATCTCGGCGCCGATGCGGCGGTCGTCGCACCCCTGTCAATTCGCGACGCGGGAGCGCCGCCCGAGTTCGTCGAGCGTGAGATCGGCGCGGTCTTCGAGCGCCGCGGCGCCGCGCTACCGGTTTTTCTGTACGACAACGCCGACATCGCCGCACCCGGCAAATCGGCCCATCTCCACACGCGAGACGTCAAGCGCATGGCGCGGCTGGCCTGGGTGCGCGGGGTCAAGGTCACCGCCGGCAAGGCGGTGCTGGGCAATTACACGCGCGCGGCGTCGCACTTCAAGCTCTCGCACGAGTTCGCCGTGTACGCCGGAATTCCGTACCTGATTTTCGATCTGTTCGCGTCTGCGGACGGAATCGCCGGCACGATCCGGCACCGATGGAACCGTTACCTGACCCAACGCGCGATGCCGTACGGGGTCGTCGCGGGTGCGTCGAACGTGATGCCGCGCGAGTGGCAGCGCGCGTGGCGTGTGTGCCGAGCGGGAAACCCCGAGCTGATGCGACGGTACGAAGCCGCCACCTCCAATTTGCGCGACGCGTGCGAATTCCGACGCCCCGGCCGCCCCTATCGCCCGGCTATCGCGTGCTACAAGGCGGCGCTGCGCGAGATCGGCGTGATCGAGAGCGACGCGGTCGCGCAAGGCTCTCCCGGGCTCGAGGCCGCCGAGCGGCGCGAGTTCGCCACGCGCGTGCGCGCGATGCGCCGGTTCGCCGCCGACACGCTCGAGGCCGGATGGGTAAGCGAAGTCGCGCCGCGTCTCAGGGAAGCTCCTCGGGTTGTGCGTCCTCATGCCTGATCCGAAGCTCGACGCCGCCGGATGCGGCAGCATGGTAGTGGATCTTTTCTACCGCGCGCCGCGCATCATCCGAGCCGACGAAAAGACCGTCCTGCACGCGCACGACTCCGACGGC
The DNA here is from genome assembly GCA_021799555.1 of Deltaproteobacteria bacterium. Taxonomy (GTDB): domain Bacteria; phylum Desulfobacterota; class Binatia; order Binatales; family Binataceae; genus JBARDN01. Next base: position 3,232 of record JAJZAG010000145.1, read on the forward strand.
GCCATCGAACGGGCGCGCGTTGGCGGCCTGGTGCTGAACCATCTTGGATGGGCGCGCGTGCTAGGGCTCAAGACCGGCATTTTCGGCAAGATGGGCGACGATCGGCACGGCGAGTTTCTGCGCGCCGGGATGGATCGGTTCGGAATCGTTCATCATCTGACGCTTGACGGAAGCGCGAGTCCATTTGCCAACGTGTTGGTCGATGCGGACGGCAATCGCGCGATCTACATGGCGCGCGGCGCGACCGCCGAACTGACGCCGGCGGAGATCCGGCGCCGCCACGGTGCCTTCATCCGCAATGCGCATATCGTATCGACCGAGATTTCGCAGCTCCCGTTGCGCACCGTGACGGAGATTTTGAAGCTCGCTCGAACGCATTCCATACCGACCGTGCTCGACGTCGATCTGCCCGCCTCCGAGGCGGTTCCGATGCTCGGGACGCGCGCCGAGCTAGAGCGCGCGCTGCGGCTCGCCACCATTCTCAAACCCGCAAAAGCCGCGGCCGCAAGCCTGGCCGGCACAAAGTCTCGCGACCCGCTCGCCCAGGCGCGGGCGATCCGCGCGAAGTACAAGAACCGCGCCGTGATTATCACGCTCGGCGATCAGGGGTCCGTACTCGCGGCGCGCGATAGCGCGATTCGCACACCGGCATTCGCCGTCGAGCAGCTTGACTCGACGGGCGCCGGCGACGCCTTTCTGGGCGGACTGCTCGCAGCGATGCGATGGGGATTCCCGTGGGACAAGGCGGCCAAGCTCGCCAACGCCGCGGGCGCGGTCTGCGTGACGCAACTCGGCGCATTTCCGGAAAGTTTCGAGTTGCGCGGCGCGATCGAAAAGCTGTACGGAGAGCCGCTCCCTGCCCCGCGCGCCGCCGCCTCCAATATGCTCCCACCCTCGCCCGCGGAACAGGCCCGCCGCGAGGTACGCGAGCTCGACCACTTTTTTGCCGATTCGCTCGAGGAGCTCGCGACGTTGAATCGCGCGCTCGATCTTGACGCGATTGGCCGCGCGGTCGAAATGATTCGCGCGGCGCAGGCGCGCGGCGGCCGCGTCCACGTAACGGGAGTCGGCAAACCCGAGCACGTCGCGCGTTACGCGGCAAGCCTGTTCTGTTCGGTTGGAACGCCCGCCACTTTTCTGCACGCGACCGAAACGCTACACGGCAGCCTTGGCCAAGTGCATCCCCATGATGTCGTCATCGCAATCTCTAACAGCGGCAACACGAGCGAGCTCACCACCGCGGCGGCGGCGATCAAAGATCAGGGTGCCGACATAATCGCGGTGACGGGAAATCGCGAATCTGATCTAGCGCGCCTCGCTGATCTCGTGATGTACGCGCCCGTACGGCGCGAAGGCGGCGGACTCGGACTGGCACCGCGCATCAGCGTGCTGGCCGAGGTGTTCGTGCTGGCGGGATTATCGGTCGCGCTCGAGGTTGCGCGCGGCCTGACGGTCGAGGAATACAGCCGTTTTCATCCCGCCGGAGCGCTCGGCGAGACCGCGCGGCGAATGGCGCATCCGCGGCGCGGCGCGCGCTGAGCGCGGGCGCGAACGAACCTATTTTCCGTTGAACTTTGGCGCGCGCTTTTGCTGGAACGCCCGGATCCCTTCCTTATAGTCCGACGTGCGCCCCGCCGCGCCCTGCGCACGCGCTTCGCACTTGAGCACCGCCAGCAAACCAAGGCCCTCTTCGTCGATCCGCCTGACCAACCGCTTGGACTCCAGGAACGCCGCCGTGGGACCGGCGGCTACCCGCGTGGCGACTGTGCGCGAGTATTCGAGGACCTTGTCGCTGGGCATGCTCTGATTGACGAGTCCCCACGCCGCTGCCTCGGCACCCGACAGCAGGCGGCCGGTGTAAATCAGTTCGAGCGCGCGATGCGAGCCGATGCGATTTACGAAAAACGAATGGCCGCCGGAATCGAGTACCGCGCCGATTCGCGCGAATGGTGAGCCGATCTTTGCGTCGTCCGCGATATAAACCACGTCGCAGGCGAGCGCCAGGCCAAGCCCGACGCCCAGACATGCGCCATGCACTGCTGCGAAAGTCGGCGCGGGAAAGATCGCGAGCCGCTTGATTGGCGGATTGAAGATGCGCTCGAGAATTTCCTCTGCGTCTTCGTTGCCCGGATCGGCGTCGGCCAGATCGCGTCCGGCGCAAAAACCCGCGCCCGCGCCGCGAATCAGCATCGCGCGCACCTGCGCCCGCTCGGCGCGATCGAAGACCGCGTCGAGCTCTGCGGCCATCGCCTCGTTGACGGCGTTGAGCTTGTCGGGACGATTGAGGACAATCTCGGCGAGCGCGCCGGTAATAGTCAGATCGACGGACATGACAATTTCCTCCCTGGCAGGATTGTGAGATCAGGATCGCGCGATCAGCTGAAAATTTGAAGCGCGATCTTCAGGGCAACGCCGAGTTTCAGAATACCGGAATAATGTCTTCCGCCGTGATATCGCCGACATCGAGCCCTTCAATATCGAGCTCGGGAATCGCCGGGAACTTGATTCCCCATCGCTCGACCAACTTGCGCACACGCGCGATCGCCAGCTTCCAGTTGTCGGCCTGCTGCTCGTAGGTCAGGATTCCGAGGCCGGCCTCGCGCGCGATGCGGAGCAGGATGCGATGATTATGCAGAAAGTAATCGGGCAAATCCCAGAACTGTGCTGGCGGCTCCCACAACACCATCGAGAGAAACACGAATCCTGCGCGAAGCTGCTTGGTGATAAAGCCACGGTCAGCATCGGTCAGCCCCGGCCATTGCTTTTCGAGCAGGTTGATGCAGATCTGGAGATGACGCGCCTCGTCGCGGCCGATCGAGCTGAAGATTTCGCGGAAGACCGGATGGGCCGTCGCGCGAGACATTCCATGGAACAGGGTCGATGAGGCGACCTCTCCCATCATGAAGGACGTGAAGATTATCGCGAGCGGATAGCGCTCGATCGCGCGATTGTATCCGGCCCAATAACGTCCGCCGTTGTGATACAGCCATCCGATGTTGTTGAGCGCCGCGCGCTGCAGTTCGCTGGCGGGCGCGAACCCCTGTGGGCCGCCGGGCACCAGACGCTGAATCACGCGCTGGCAGCATTCCTCGTGATTGGTCTCATCGCGCGTGATCGAGAAGAAGCATTTGCGCACGGGATCTTCCTCGTGCGTCTCGAAGGCGCGGATCATCGCGCGCGCAAACACCGCCGGTCCCGATGAGTCGAAGTTCGACAGCAGCGCCCACCAGTACATGATCGCCACTTTCTCATCGTCGCTCCACGCTTCGGGCGAAAGCTGTTCCCAAGCAATATCGGCGGGATTGAAGCCTTCGTGCTTGGCGCGCTCGTAGATCTCGCGCAGCTTCGGGGTTTCGCAGCGCCACTCGATCGGAAAGATGTTCGGCTGCGGAACTTCAGGCGCTTCGGAATACCCGCCCGGCGGGACAATAAATTCGCTCATTTGATTAGCTGTCCTCAACCTTGAGATTTATCAACCATCCGGTAGATAAATCAAGAGCGCCGCCGCGGCTCGAGGCCCTCGAAAGCGAGGCGGAACACCGCTTCGACGATATCGGACGCCGCGAGCTTGCCGCCGGGCCGATACCATTCCGTGATCGAATTCAGCATCCCAAACAGAAGCCGCGCCGCGAGGCGCGGGTCGATATCATCGCGGATCTCGCCGGCGCGCTGCGCGCGCGCGAAGTGGCGCGCCAAGACGTGATCGAACTCGCGCCGTCGCGCGACAATCTCCTTCTCGGCGCGAGTGTTCCCGCGCACCCGCAAGAGCAGCGCCACCTCGGGCAGCATCGCGACGGTGATCTCGATCGTGCGCCGGACGATATGGCGCAGCCGCGCGGCTGGCGCGCCGCTTTTCGCGCCGCGCTCGCGCATCGCTGCGTCCAGTGCCTCAAACGCCCGCCCGACGCCGCGCGCCAGCAGAGCCTCTTTGCCCGGTACATGATAGTAGATGCTGGCCTTGGTGATGCCGGCCGCGCGCGCTACGTCGTCGAGCGACGCGCCGTCGTAGCCGCGCTCGAGAAATACGCGCACCGCGACGTCCGCGATCGCCTCGCCGTCGTATGGCTTGCGTTCTTTAGCTGATGGCCTGCCCAAGCAGCGCTCCTCCCCGCTGATGGAGTTTGACGCGCTCGCGCCCCGCTTGCCAGTCTTGTGGTCAACGTCGCAGGGCGCTAAAGCGAGGTGGAACATGAAGTATGGAGTCGCAGTTCGGAACATGGGACCGCAGTCCTCGCGCGCGACGATTCGCGCCTGCGCCACGATTGCCGAGGGCGCGGGCTTCGACGCGATCTTCGTCTCCGACCACTTATGCATCCCGCCCGACGATACCGAAGGTTCCGGCGGACGCTACCTCGACGTTCTCACCACGCTCGCGTGGCTCGCCGGCATAACCGAGCGCATCAGGCTGGGCATATCGGTGCTCGTGCTGCCTTACAGACCGGCGGTGCTTACGGCTAAGCAGATCGCGACGATCCAGGAGCTGTCGGGCGGACGGATGATCCTCGGCGTAGGCGTGGGATGGATGAAGCCCGAGTTCGAGGCGCTGGGCGTCGACATCAGGAAGCGCGGTGCGATCGCTAGCGAGACGCTGCGCGTGATCAGGCATTTATTCGACCATGCCGAGCCGGAGGCTTACGCGGGCGCGAGTCTTGAATTTCCCGCATTCGTCTTCGAGCCGCATCCGGCCCGCCCACCGATCTGGATTGGCGGTAGCGGTGTGCACGCGATGCGGCGCGTGGTCGAGTTCGGCGACGGATGGCATCCGATGCAGCGCGCGGCGGAACTTAAACCTTTGGTTGAAGAATTGCGGACGCGGATGCGCGCGGCGGGGCGGCCCGAGCCTGAAATTGTCGTGCGCCGAGGCCTCAAGCTCGACGATATCGCCGCCGCCCGCGCCAAGCTCGACGCGGAACGCGAGGCGGGCGCGACCTACTTCATCCTCGACCTCGGCCGCTACTCAGGTGAGCTCGAGTTCAGCCGCGCCATCAATTCCTTCATCGACAAGGTCGCGGACTAAGCTGGAACGCCCCGCGGATCAGATTACCTTGTCGCGCCTGAGCGATTCGATCTCGTTTGGCGCAATCCCGAGCAAGTCGCCGTATATGCGAGCGTTGTCCGCGCCAAGGCCGGGCGCGCCGCGTGCTATCTTGCCGGGTGTGAGCGAAAACTTCGGCGCAACTCCGATTCCCTTTACCCTGCCAACCTGTGGGTCTTCCCACTCGACGTGCATCCCGCGCGCACGATACTGCGGATCGGCGGCCGCACCCTCGCTCGACAGAATCGGCGAGCACGGAACCTTGCCTTCCGACATCGCGTGGACGACCTGCGCAATTGTGCGCTCTGCGACCCATCCGCGCAGGATCGCGTCGAACTCGATTCCTTCGATCGATTCGAGATTAGTCCGCGCGCTCTGCCATTTGGGATCGTCGGGATCGAGCCCGATTACGCGGACGATCCGATTGTAAACCTCGCCAAGAGCGCCCAGCACGACCCATCCGTCGCTGGCCTGAAAAGTGTCCAGTGGCTGGAAGCCCTGAGCGCGATTGCCGGAGCGCTCACGCACGATCCCCGCCTGATAATACTCAAGCATCGTGCCGCCGAGCGTTTTGTGAATCGCCTCATATTGCGCAACGTCGATCGCTTGCCCCTTGCCGGTCGAGCGCGCATAGGTCAGCCCCGCCAGCGACGACCATAACGTAAACAGCGCCGTG
>JAJZAG010000146.1 GCA_021799555.1 Deltaproteobacteria bacterium
CCGACGAGCTAAACGCGCATCTGCGCACTTTCATCGTCGCGCCGCTGACTACCGGCGGGCATCGGTATCCCTTTCGCGTCGCCTGCCGTTTTGCGGGAAAGACCGGTCATGTTGTGCTCGATCAAATCCGGGCGGTCGATCGGGAGCGTGTGATTCGCAGTCTCGGCCGCGTGGCACCCTCGACTTTCCGGCAAGTATTGTCGGTACTTCAGGAGATGTTCGCGCCGTGAGCGCGGCCGGGATCGTGATTGCGTAGCCGAGCATGTCGACTTCGACCAAGAACGGAATCACTTTGGTTCGCGCGCTCGTCCAGACGATGCCCAGAGGAAGAATGAGGCTCAGGAGCATCAGGCCGGCCGAGGCGATCTGCCAGATGCGTTTTCCGAGGACGAGATCGCCGTAGCGCTCATCCCATTCCCTTAGTGCCTGGAGATAGAACTCGCTTTCCATCTGCTGCTCCGGTCGCCGAATTCGTCGCGGCGACGGTCCAGAGCATCAGCAATGGGTGCGCCATTGCCTCAGAGTTCCCGCGCGCGAGAGCGTATACGGAAACGAAGTGGGAGGGCGATGTTGCCCTAGGCTCGGACGGCACCAGGGCGACGTTATTCGAGGCGCGGGTAGGGGCTGCCTATTGCCGCGCGGTCACGAATAATTGGCAGCCGAACAAAACTTGGCTTGCGTACGCGGCGAAGCGTGATGGGCCGATTACTGGACGAACCGGGCGAAGAGAGCCCGTATCGATATCTCGGTGTCGAGCGTTCGACTTCTCGTATACTTGCATCAGCTCCTCCCCAAGATCGGTGAAGAACTGATCATATCGGTGCGGACGGGGCTGGAATTTCCGTTGCCTTGTCGCGCTCGGAATGAAAATGGCCTCGGCAGTTTCGTGACGGATTTCCTTCGGTTCCGAGCAGAACCACACGCCTCCGGGGCCAACTACGAACGCAACATCGTGGTCATCTGGGTCGGCCAAAGGTCCGATGAAGGAAGGGGCGACGAAAACCGTCCGTGCCGCGACGGCTCCTGTTCTGAAAGCGTCGTTGAGTTCGCTCATCGTGTGAAACGCCGGTGAACAATAAAAAACGTCCTTGCCGTCGGCTTCTAAATCCAAGAGGAGTTGATGCTGAGCCGAATATCGAGCTGGGCGAATCTCGAATCGGAAGTGCGGAACGCCGATGAGCGCCGCATGTCTCGCATTTCCGCGCTTAAGGCAATCGCTAAGCTTGAACTGAACGAACCACGCGATCTTCGGTAGCTCGACATCGTACCCGCCGGTCTTGCCCTCCTCGTACAGGCTCGGAAAGATGGGCGCGCCGGCGCTCTTTAAGTCGTAGCGGTCGACGAGGTTGCTGGTAAGCGCGTAGCCGTACGAGAATTCAGAGATCTCGGGTTTCATACGCGACTGGTCGATACGAGCTGCGCTGCCGCGGCTTCTGTTAGGTTCATAAGCTTCTCACCATATGCGACCGCGGCCTTACAGTACGGTCCTAACTCGCGCGGACCCTCATAGGAGGATCCAACGTCATCAACGATCCAGCGTTGCTCGGGTCCAGCAGGGCGCTTCACGTATGCGTGATGAGCCGCAAGACGACGGAGTTCGTTGAGCTCGTCGAAGAATGCATCTTTCCGCCAGGCTTTAAGTTCAGGTAAACGTTCTGAGCATTCGGCGAGCGCCTTGCGATAGGGACAGTTCAACGCATTGGCGATGAGCTCGGTGATTTGATCGATTTCGGCTTTGACGGAGAAAAGGACGCCCTCGAAGTGGGCCTGTACGTCGATTGGTGGGTCCGACCTCTCGATTGGCTCGGGATTCGTTTCGAGTCGCGCCAACAGGTGCTCAAGGTGGTACTTCGCTATTTCGATCTTTCTGCGAGCCGCTCTCAAGTAGTCGGCGCCTCTTGGCCCATCAAGTGGTCTGGTGCTCATACAGTGTGTGGATTCTAGAGTTACGATCCGGGCGAGAAAAGTCGCGAAAGAGTTCGCCTTATCGAAAAGTTGCGTCCGTGGGAGCACCTTACCGTCTGATGGTTGAGGTGGGTTGGCGGAAAATGCACCGCTCCGATCGCGGAAGCCCCTGACATACCGAGACGAAATGAACGATTGTCTCAGGCTACTTTCAGGCTCGCACCCGTAGTTGGGGCGAGGGATTTCATACCACACTGGACCTCACGTCCGAAGAGGTGTCGCGACGTGCAGCTACCGAAGCTGGATGTCATTTCGGGCACAATTTGTTATCTAATACAACAATTTGTTACGACGTTTGTTGGGAAAACCCTCAGGCTAAATTCAGGCCATTTGGCGGGAAATTGACGGAAATTGGGGTGACGGCAGGGTTCATGCAAGCGAAAAGGCGTAGGAATTAAGCCCTATTTTTCCTCGTCGCCCCTTGGATTTCCCTGTTCCGATTCGTTCCCAAGCTGGACGTCGCCGGTTCGACCCCGGTCGCCCGCTCCACCACCTTCCTACATGGATGCAGCTACTTGCGATGATTTGACGGCTCGGATTCGTGCTGCGGGAAGGCCGGGCCATGAACCGGGATGATGCACTCCAAACCCCAACTGGTAATCGGGAACCATCACGCAACTCTCGCGGCGATCCCGACGATCGCGCTCGCCTGATCCGCCGGTTGGACCGGAACTCGGCGCGCGCTAAGCTTCCCTGACCTGCGCCAGGGACGCATCATCGGACGATGGACGAACGCTACGACCCGAAGAAAATCGAACCCTACTGGCAATCGGAATGGGAGCGCGCCGATCTTTATCGCACGCGCGAGGCGCCCGGCCGGCCGAAGTTTTATGTGCTCGAGATGTTCCCCTACCCTTCGGGCAACGGGCTCAGCGTCGGTCATCTGCATAATTACGTTCCGTGCGACGTAATCGGACGATACAAGCGGATGACAGGGTTCAACGTCCTGCACGCGATGGGGTGGGACGCGTTCGGACTGCCCGCCGAGAACGAGGCGCTGCTGCGCGGAGCGCATCCGACCGAGACCGTCCCGCGCTACGCGGCCAACTTCAAGCGGCAACTGACGATCTCGGGATGCGCCTATGACTGGTCGCGCGAGATCAACTCCTCGTCGCCCGAGTACTACCGATGGACGCAGTGGTTTTTCCTGATGCTGCTCCGGCGCGGCCTCGCATACCGCGCGACAGGATCGCAATGGTGGTGCGACAAGTGCCGGACGATTCTGGCCAATGAGCAGGTGGTCAACGGATGCTGCTGGCGGCATACCGACAATCCGGTGACCAAGAAAGACCTCGAGCAGTGGTATATCAAGATCACCGGCTACGCCGATCGGCTGCTCGAAGACCTTGACGGAATCGATTGGCCCGAACCGATCAAGCTGATGCAGCGCAACTGGATCGGGCGCAGCGAGGGCGCGGAGCTTGCCTTCCCGATCACCGGCCATCCCAAAAAAGAGGTGCGATTTTTCACGACGCGGCCCGATACCGTCTTCGGCGTATCATTTATGGTGCTGGCGCCCGAGCATCCTCTCGTCGCGCAGATCACCAGCGGCGCGCAGCGCGCCGCAGTCGAGCGCTACGCGTCCGAGGCGCGGCGGCAAAGCGAAATCGAGCGGATGTCCACGGTCAAGGAAAAGACGGGAGTATTCACCGGCGCATACGCGCACAATGTCTTTACGAAAAAAGACATCCCGATCTGGATCGCCGATTACGTCCTGATGGGCTACGGCACCGGCGCGATTATGGCCGCACCCGGCGAGGATCAGCGCGATTTTGAGTTCGCGATCAAGTACGGCCTGGAAATTCCGCGCGTCACCGCGCCGGCCGACGGTTCGAGGCCGCCCGCCGATCGAGCGTTCCCCGAACACGGCATCGCGATCAACTCGGGCTTCCTTGACGGGAAGAAGACCGCCGATGCGCTTCGCGCCGTGTGCGACTTCGCCGAACGCAACGGGATCGGCAAGCCTACCGTCAGCTACCGGATGCGCGATTGGTTGATTTCGCGTCAGCGATATTGGGGTTGCCCGATTCCGATCGTCTATTGCAAGAATGAATGCGGAATCGTTCCGGTGCCGGAAGATCAATTGCCCGTGCGGCTGCCGCCGATGAAGGATTATCAGCCGTCAGGCACGGGCCGATCGCCGCTCGCAAACGTCCCCGAGTTCGTCAATACGACCTGCCCGAAATGCGGTGGACCCGCGGAACGCGAAACCGACACACTCGACGGGTTCGCATGCTCGTCGTGGTACTTCCTGCGCTTCGCTTCGCCGCACGAAGCGCGCGCGCCGTTCGATCGCGCCGCGGTCGATTACTGGCTGCCGGTGGATCTCTACGTCGGCGGCGCCGAGCACGCCGTGATGCATCTGCTGTACGCGCGAATGTGGACCAAAGTGATGTTCGACGCGGAGTTGATCTCGTTCCAGGAGCCGTTTCCGGTGCTGCGGAATCAGGGCGTCGTGTGGGCGGCGGACGGGCAGCGGATGTCGAAATCCAAGGGCAACGTCGTTACGCCCGATGCGATGATTGAAAAGTATGGCGCCGATGCGCTCCGCCTGTGGGAATTGTTCATGGGCCCGTTCGATGAGGACACCAAGTGGAATGAAAGCGGTGTCGCCGCGACGGAGCGATTTATTGTGCGCGTATGGTCGTGGGTGCGTCGCTACGTCGAAGCGGGATACCCGCAAGGCGCGCCGTCGGAGCAGACGATCCATCGCGCACACAAGACTTTGCGCGCCGTAACCGTACAAATCGAGCAGATGCGCTTCAACACCGCACTGGCCGCGATGATGGAGCATCTGAACTACGTTGCCCGGCTCGAGCCGACGGCGCTTGACCGCTTCGTCGTCGAGTCGTTCGTACTGATGCTCGCGCCGATGGCGCCGTATGTCAGCGAAGAGCTGTGGCGCGCGCTCGGGCATTCCGATTCGGTGCATCTCGCAACGTGGCCGGTCTTCGATCCGGCGCTGGCGCACGAAGACACCGTGACCGTCGTGGTGCAGGTCAACGGCAAGGTCCGCGAGCGGCTGCAAGTCGCGGCAGGAACAAGCGAAGACGAGGTGAAGGCGCTTGCGCTTTCCAGCGACGCAGTGAAGAAACATCTCGGCGACAAGACGCCGCGCAAGTTCATCTTTATCAAGGACAAGATGCTGAGCGTCGTGGTCTAGGGACGCGCGCGCGAGGTGTGCACGCGCGCTCAGAATGCAAGAGCGGCGCTATTGAAACATTTTGCTGGTTTATGCGTCTAAGAGGCATGGAACGGACCAGCGGCAAGCCGACCGGCGGTACTTTCGCCATCCTTTCGGTGGCAGCGATTGCCTTGGGTTTCGTCCTGATCCTCGCGGCGGCGCGTAACGCGTCAGCGCAGGAATTCTCGTTCGGCCGACCGGGAAGCAACGCGACAATCTATCTACGCCCGGGATCGATAGTGACCGCGCCCGATACCCTCGAGCCGCGATTTGGGCCGCTGCGACCGCCGCACAGTAACCCTATCGGGCACCCGATGGTCATCGACATCCCGGCACCGCAGCCAATACTGCTGGCGCCGAACGCACTCGAACTGCCTACCGTATATGCTCCGCGTTTCTGAGGGCGCATAAGCACCCGTTTCGGACTGCGAACGCTTGAAAGAGTTCCAGCCGGTATGCGATGCTGCCAGTGCCCGTGACTTGTAAGTCACTTGGAATAGCCACTTGGCGGGTGGATTGACGCAGCCAAGGATATCGATCCGCATTGTCAATTAAAGGTTGAAGTGAGCGCATCAGGACTGGTGTGCGCGCGTATGTTGCCGCGCGGAGGCCGCGGCCAGTGACGATACGTCGCGCGCGCAAATGGCCGCGCGACCGCGCCGGATTATTGGGCTTCCTTTCCTACCTTGCGCTCTCGGTGCTTTTCTTTGGCCGCGGGGTAATTGCCGATCCGGCCCATCGATTAATCAACGCGGGCACGGGGCATGATCCGTCGCTGTACATTTGGGGTCTGGTTTGGTGGCCATACGCGCTTGCGCATCGGCTGAATCCGTTTCTCTGCCGGGTGATATGGGCACCCAATGGGATCAATCTTGCCTGGACACCCTCGATGCCCGTGGTGGCAATTCTGGCCGCACCGCTGACTGCATCGCTTGGTCCAGTAGTCACCTTCAACTTGCTATGCATCCTTGCGCCCGCGCTTGCGGGATGGGCGGCGCTGATCCTGTACAGGAGTCTGACCGAACGCTACTGGCCGGCGTTGCTTGGCGGATACCTGTTTGGTTTTTCGCCTTACATCCTGGGGCATATGGTTGGGCATCTCAATCTGCTCCTCATTTTTCCGGTTCCGCTGGCAGTTTGGCTGGCGATGCTTCGTTTGAAAGGAGGGATTAGCCGGTCCGCCTTCATGGCGGCAGAGGCGGCACTGGTCGCGCTTCAGTTTGGGATGTCGCAGGAGATATGCGCAACCGCGAGCTTGTTCGGCGCGGTCGCGCTTGGGGTCGCATCGCTAGTTTACCCGGAGGATTGGCGGCGCTTGAGCCGCGAATTACTCGCTCCGCTTGCCCTCGCGTACGCGTTGGCGGCTGTGCTGCTTACGCCGTATCTGTACTACCTGTTCGCATTCGGTTTTCCGCAGGGCTCGATCGCATCGCCCAAGGCGTTCTCCTCCGATCTGTTGAATTTCTTAATCCCAACCCGGACGAGCCTGATCGGCGTCGTCTCCGTGCTGGCTCGAGTATCTTCGAGTTTCCGCTATCAGCACGAGGCCACCGCGTACGTCGCGCCACCTCTATTCGCGCTACTCGCATTATTCGTTTTCAAGTACCACGGCACGCCACGCGGCAGGATACTGCTGTGGACGCTCGCGATCGTGTGGATCGCATCGCTCGGGCCGCGCCTGCACGTCGAGGGGCATATACTGTTTGGGCTGCCGTGGGGCCTCGCGAGCCAGACCCCGATTCTCCGCAGTGCGCTCCCTGGCCGGTTCACGATGTATGGATTTCTGTTAATCGGCGCGGTCGTAGCGATCTGGTTCAGCGAGACGGGATGGTCCAAGCGGGTTTGCGCCGCAGCGGTCGCGCTGATCGTTCTGTTTACGATACCAAATCTCACTGCCTCGTTTTGGACAACCCGGCTCGACGTGCCTGCATTTTTCGCAAGCGGCGCATACAAGCGTTACGTGGCAAAGGGTGAAACAGTGGTCATCCTGCCATACGCGGGTGGCGGCGATAGCATGATCTGGCAGGCGATCAGCCGGATGGATTTTCGCATGGCCGGCGGCCATACCGGACCGACGGTGATCGAAGATTTTCAGCGCTGGCCGATTGTCGAGGCTCTCTACTTTCACACCTCGATTCCCGATGAGGGCGAGCAGCTCAAGGCGTTTCTCGCGACCCACGACGTTGGCGCGATAATCGTCGCTGACCACGGGCCGCCGTGGTGGAAACCGCTGCTCGCGACACTCGGCGTACCCCCGCTGCACCTTGGCGGCGTCTGGCTCTATCAAATTCCCGAGGCCGAGCTAGCCCCGTATCGCACGGCACAGCCCCTTGTGATGGAAGCTCGCTCCGACCGCGCGCGGTTCGAGGCGCTGCTCACAGCGGCCGCGCGTTACGTGGCAGGCGGTGCGCCGCTCGACTCGCTTACCCCTCGCAAGGCCGAGCAGATGGGCTTGCTGCCGCCCCATTGGAGCACCGGACCAGACGTCTACACCCGAAACGGGCTCTGGCTGGGGCCGTACCGCCGCGATGAGGTCGCGGTCGGCGTGGTCGGATCCTACGAGGCGCTGACGGTAATCATCGGCGAATACCGCCAATACGCAAGCGCTGTGTACTTTCCCTATCCGTATCCCCTGAACGGCCCGCCGCAGGGCGACACCTTCATGAGAAAGTTGGTCATGGTCTTCGACCGCGAGGAACTAGCGCGCGCAGCGCTCCACGCGCAGCCCCCGCCGGGCCCGCCGAAGGGTTTCAAGTAGGGGTGCGATGCTGCTAATTACAGTAACTTCGTAAGTCACTTGGATTCGCCGGAACGCGGGGTAAATGACGCAGCCAGGGCTATCGGTCCGCAATTCCCAAAGCTCGGCGTCGGGGATGTCCGCGATGCGTCGGCGCACTCGTGAATTATCGTTAGGGTCCGCGCCGAACCAACGGATTGCTGCGCTGTTTCGCGTTATCGTCCTGATCGTCGCGATGCTGGCTGCTGACTCCGGCCAGCCGCTGGCTGCCACGATCAATGTCCCAGCCGACTATCCGACGATTCAGAAGGCAATCAATGCCGCATCCAATGGCGACACTGTCATCGTCGGTCCCGGCACCTACCCGGGGCAAATCAATTTCGATGGCAAAGCGATCCGGGTCGCCAGCGCAAGCGGCCCCGCTGTAACCACGATCAACGGCAACGGCTCAGCCCCGGTGGTGACGTTCTCTTCGGGCGAGTCGTCCGACTCCGTTCTGGCCGGTTTCACTATCACCGGAGGAGTGGAGTCGTCGGGATTCGTGGATGGCGGCGGAATCTACGTCAGCAGCTCAGCACCCACGATCTTCGGAAATATCATCACAGGTAACTTCGCATGCGGGGCCGGCGGGGGGATCAATGTACAATCCGCCTCACCAACCATCCAGTCGAATACCATCATGAATAATAGCCAGAAGAACTGCAGCGGCGGAACCGGCGGCGGCGGTATAATGCTCGGCGGCGCGGGCGCGGCGCTCGTGATCTCCAACACTATATCGAACAATTCGTGGCTAAGTGGTGACGGCGGAGGCATTTCACTCGATGCGGCCGGTCATCCGGTGATCATCAACAACTTCATTTCGGGCAATCTCGCCACCGGGGTATTTCTCTCTGATGGTACGCCATTCGCGGCGGGTGGCGGAATCGCGATGATTAATGGCTCCAACCCTGAAATACTGCAAAACATCATCGTTAACAATAACTCCGACATCGGCGG
>JAJZAG010000147.1 GCA_021799555.1 Deltaproteobacteria bacterium
TGATATCTTGACTCCGTTCACGCAGCGGCGGTAAACGCAGCACGACAACGCCAAGCCGATAGTAGAGATCCTCGCGGAAACGCCCGGCCGCGACTTCAGTTTCCAGATTGCCATTGGATGCGGCAAGGATCCGGACATCTAAAATGATTTTGCGATTGCTGCCTATCCGCTCAAAACTGTGCTCCTGAACGAAGCGAAGAAATTTGCTCTGCAGCGAAGGCGAGAGATCCGCGATCTCATCGAAGAGAACCGTGCCTGCGTCACCAGCTTCCAGGCGTCCGGGTCGGTCGCTGACCGCGCCAGTGAAGGCGCCGCGAATATGGCCGAACAATTCGTTCTCGAGAAGCTGCTCCGGCAGCGTGGTGCAGTTAATGACGACGAAAGGGCCGGCGTACCTTAAGCTCCACCTATGAATCTGGCGCGCCAAGACATTCTTGCCCGTGCCGCTTTCTCCGCTGAGCAGAATAGTCGTATCGCCCACCGCCGCTCTGGCGGCCGTCTCCAGGAGTGCTTGCATGCGTGGGTCGTGCGATTCGAACAGGCTGGTGTCGTCGCCGGGATCGTCGATCCGGCTCGCGCGTTCCGTGCCTGCTTTATCGGAACTTCGAATCGCCATTGCTTTCCGACGGCACAAGCGCCCGAAAGAGTTTTCCCGCGCGATTACGCGGGCGGCACACCGTAGCGTTTCCTCAATGTCAGGTTGACTTGTAGAACGTTGACGATCTTTTCACCGAACAATCCGCCCATCGGCGCATACGCGTCGGCTTTAATCATCTGGTTGATCTCGCTGCGCACTTGAGCGGGATCACGCTTCAGATCCGCCGCCCATTTCGAAGCGACACGATCAAGCTGATATTCCGCATTCTCGAGCGTGATATCAGGGTCGAGCCCCGAACCCGAAGTTGTCACCATGTCTCCGGGGACCGCAGCGAGCGGGGCATCCGGATGATCCTGCCGCCACATGTCGAAAAAGGTCGCCTGAATATCAGTGCCGTTTGCCGCAGACTCAATCACGGTCTGAGTCTTTCCATCGGGGGTAGCCTTCAAAACCTCGGACGGGAACCTGCCCGGATTATCCTTGGAAAAATTTTCGAAAAAGAGCACGGCGAGGTCAGCAGCCTGCGGATGTAGTGTGGCCGGATTCTGTTTGATCCATTCCGCAACCATCCCCTGATGTGTCTGCGCCCATTCATTAACATATTGGGCGTGCGCGGGGTCCGCGCTTACCCATGCTTGCGCCAGCTCGTTATGGGCATCCGCCCACTGCGCCACCACATGCGGCTGGCCGTGGTATTGGTCCTTTTGGAACCAAACCTCGATGTCCGGAGCGACTAACTGTCCTGCCTTCGAGCCGGAGCCATACTTGACTATCGGACCAATCATCGTGGCAACTCGGTTTCGCAATAAGTAGTTGGACGCCGCGAGCGCCGAAGACGAAGACGCCGACGCGTCATAGGATGCTGCCGAGGGGCGCGGCCAGAAGTATTCATCCTTAGTTAACGGCTGAGCTATCAGTATCGAGCCAACCGGTTTGCCGTCGGGGCCGGCCACGATGCTTCCGTTCGCGGTGAACGGAAAGAACGTCTGTCCGATCGCCCACACTGCGAGTGGATAAATCAGGCAGCATACCAAGACCGACAAACTCAGCAGCAATATACTTTTGGAGACGTAGGTTCGCATACGATCCGCCTCAGTGAGAAAGCGCCCTCTCAAGCCACCAAGTGCATGGTGGTGAGAACGACATCGATAAGTTTGATCCCGATGAAGGGAAGTATGATTCCGCCCAAACCCCAAACCAGCAGATTCTTGCGCAGCAGCGCATCGGCGCCGAGCGGCCGGTACTTCACTCCTTTCAATGCGACCGGAATCAAGGCGGGAATGATAATCGCGTTGAATATGACCGCCGATAGAATTGCCGAGGTTGGCGAGTGAAGCCGCATCACGTCCATCGCATTTAACCACGGCAGCGTGCCGGCAAATAAGGCCGGAACAATCGCGAAGTACTTGGCGACGTCGTTGGCGACGGAAAATGTCGTCAGCGCCCCGCGAGTCATCAGCAGTTGCTTGCCGATTTCGACCACCTCGATGAGCTTGGTCGGATCCGAATCGAGGTCGACCATGTTGCCCGCTTCCTTGGCCGCCTGCGTTCCCGAATTCATCGCCAACCCCACGTCGGCTTGAGCAAGCGCCGGAGCGTCATTGGTGCCGTCACCCATCATCGCGACGAGTTTGCCCAGGGCTTGCTCCTTCCGGATGTATGCAAGTTTTGACTCGGGTGTCGCCTCGGCGACGAAGTCGTCAACACCGGCCTCCCTCGCGATAGTCGCCGCGGTCAACGGATTGTCGCCCGTGATCATCACCGTCCTTAGACCCATGCTGCGTAGTCGCGCGAATCGCTCGCGAATGCCGCTCTTCAGGATATCTTCCAGGACGACAACTCCGGCGATCCGGGCGTTTTCAGCCACCACCAGCGGCGTTGCCCCATTCGCTGCTATAGCCTCAATTACTTGCTCCAATCCGGCGGGCACCTCACCGTTTCTCTGCTTTACGAGACCCAGAACCGCGTCGGGCGCGCCCTTGCGGATCACTCTGCCGTCAGCAAAATCGACGCCGCTCATCCGCGTGTGTGCGCTGAATGGCACAAATTGCGCGCCGTCGAGCGTGGTAAATTCTTTAGCGGGGACTCCGGCTGCCTGCGCCGCTGTGAGGATGCTCTTCCCTTCCGGCGTTTCGTCGGAAATTGAAGCGACTGCGGCCAGCAGCGCCAGCTTGAGTCGCGAATAGCCTGCTACCGGTACAAAATCAGTGGCGTGCCGATTTCCGACCGTAATGGTGCCAGTCTTATCCAGCAGTACGATATCGATATCGCCCGCCGTCTCAACCGCCCTGCCGCTCTTCGCGATTATGTTCGCCTGCAGCGCGCGATCCATTCCCGCGATGCCGATTGCGGCCAGCAATGCACCGATGGTTGTGGGAATAAGGCAGACCAGCAACGCGACCAGCGTCGGAACGTCGGTTCCGAGACTCCTCAGAGGCTCCGACATCACCAAATAGCTCATCATGTACTGGTCGGCGTTCCATGTCATCGGCCATATCGGCACAACGACGATAAAGAACGCGATCGTCAAACCCGCCAGCACCAGCGTCAGCGCTATCTCGTTAGGCGTCTTCTGGCGGACCGTGCCTTCGACGAGTGCGATCATGCGGTCAAGAAATGCTTGCCCCGGAAGTGCCGTGATCCTGACCACGACGCGATCTGAAATTACCCTCGTTCCGCCGGTGACTCCGGAATGATCGCCACCGGCTTCGCGAATTACGGGCGCCGATTCGCCGGTGATTGCCGATTCGTCCACCGATGCGATGCCCTCGATTACCTCCCCATCGCTCGGAACGACTTGGCCCGCGCTAACGACCACCCTGTCCCCGGGTCTCAGATCCGTGGAAAGAACTTCCTCGATTACATCTGTAGCTTTAAGGCGGTATGCCGGAGTCTCGCTGCGCGTCTTCCGCAGTGAATCAGCCTGCGCTTTGCCACGGGCCTCCGCTAGCGCTGTGGCGAAATTCGCAAAAAGAACGGTTATGAAGAGCCAGAAGTCGAGCGCAATAAAGTAAGTAATCGGTACTATACTTCTGGAGCTGCCCACGGCCGCCTGGATGATGAACAGGAACGTCAAAACTGCGCCGATTTCGACCACGAACATTACCGGATTGCTCCACTGAATGTCCGGACGGAGCATCACGAACGACTGCCTCAAGGATTCACGGACCAACTCCGGCGCGAAGAGTTTGCGGCTTCTAATGCGCCGGGGCGGTCGCGGATGCTCCGACGGTTGAATCAGGCGGAATGGTTTTACTACTGCTCCCATCTTGGGTTCTCCGACAATCCAGTGGACTACAAGTTGGTCTTCCCGAGTGGACATTGCGGGACTGAACTATCCGCCGAACGGGATCGGCCCGAGGTGCTCCGCCAATGGACCAAGCGCCGCAACTGGCAGGAAAAGTAGCGCCCCGACGATCACGATCGTGCCGAAGAGCAGACAGCCGAACGTGAAAGTGTCGTCGCGCAGGGTTCCCAACCCGAATGGCGTGCTCTTCTTCATGCCGAGAAATGCCGCCATCGCAATCGGCGCAATAATTGGCAGATAGCGACTGAATAGCATCACCAGACCGGTCGCGAGATCCCATGGTACCGCCTCCGGAGCGGGATTCGGATTGTTGTTGAAGCCGTATGAGACTCCGAGCCCGTCGAATGCCGAGCCGTTATTGGCGGATGCCGACGAGAATTGATAGACGATTTCCGACAACCCGTGCGCGGCCGGGTTGTTCTCGGCCTTCATTCCCCAATTCGTCGCGGCGAACAGGCCGGACGGACCGAGAATCATAATCGGATGAACCAGCAAAGCTATCATCGCGAGCTTCATCTCTCGCGCGCCGATCTTCTTGCCGAGATACTCCGGCGTACGCCCAACCATTTGTCCAGCCAGAAAAACGCCGATGATCAGGAAGAGCAGCAGGTTGATCATTCCGACTCCCTTGCCGCCATATATACAGTTGAGCCACATGCCCGCCATCGGAGATAAAGCTGCAATCGGATTGAGGCTGTCGTGTTCGCAGTTAACCGCGCCACAAGTGACATCCACTGTTGCCGCGGCAAAGGTAGCGCCCGCTGAGGTGCCGAAACGCAATTCCTTGCCCTCGAGATTGCCGAGATGCTGGTCCACCGGCAGTCCCGCCACGGCAGGCAGAGTTATCGTTTGCGTCCCACCCGGCGCCGTCGGGACGGCGATCTTGAACGCGCGCGCCTCCGGATGAGCCGTTAGCCCTGGGTTGGGTTTCATCGTGTCGAAATGGATTGCCCACACGATCGTTCCAGCAAATAGCAGCAACATCACCGAAAATATGACGATTGCGTGTCGGACTCGCCCCAGCATTCGGCCGTACATGAGAACCAGCGCGAACGGAAAGAACATCATTCCGAACATGACCAGAAAGTTACTGAGCGCGCTTGGATTAGCGAACGGATGCGCCTCATTCATTCCGTAAAAGCCGCCGCCGTTGGTGCCGAGCATCATAATCGGCACTTCGGCCGCGACTGGCCCGACCACCAGCGTCTGCGGCTTTGGCTGGCCGGTATCCGTAGCGCCCATCGCCCCCGGTTCAAGCGTCATCACCTGGTCCACGCTGTGGTTGATCGTCATCGGCATTCCCTGCCAAAGGAAGAGCACGCCAAGGATCACGGCGATCGGCAGAAAAATATATGCCACGGCCCGCCACATATCGACGAAATAATTGCCGACCGTGCTCTCTCCGCGAAACGCTCTGATAATTGCGGCAAGCGCACACATCCCGACCGCCGCTGAAACGAACTGATTGAATATGACAAAGAATATCTGACTAAAGTTGGAAAGATTTACCTCACCGGAATAATGCTGAAGGTTGGTGTTCGTCATGAAGGATATGACGCTGTTGAAAATAGTGCTGGGTGCCAGCATGCCCAGACCGCGCGGATTGAGCGGCATCCACGGCTGGAGCGCCAATACGGTATAGCCGAAGACGAACATCAGGGTGTTGAACACAAGCAGCGCAAGTGTGTACTGCTTCCAGTTCTGTTGCCCACTATCAAGATGTCTTTCGCACCACTGAAAGACCCGCGGAGGTCGGTACCTGCCATCCATGATCTTTGCCATGTAACGGCTCATCGGGATGGCAAGGACAATCGTAAAGACGATAATCGATGATGGCAAAAGCCACATGGACAAAATCCTCCCGGGTACGAGACGGCAAATAGCTAGAACCATTCAGGACGGATCATCGCTACGATCAGGTAAATGAACGCCAGTCCGGTTATGATCGCGGTTGCATAAATCATGGCTGTCTACCTAAATTTTTTCGCACGCCGCCAGGAACGCGAAACACAGACCGAGACTCAGAAGACCCAACAGGAATGTTGCCGGTAGCCAAATTGCGAGGTTCATCGCATTTACTCCCAGATCTCAGATAAACGATATAAGCTTTGATCGGGCTGTGCGTTTTCAGCGCCGTGAGTGCGGGACACGGTCCTTCTTCGAAGGTGTTAAAGCGCTTTGTGCTGTCAGCGGCGGGTAAAGGTTTGCCGTACTGATCCAATACCGAGACTCTGTTTTCGCAGACCAGAAAGCGCCATTTGCACCGAACGCAGTAATAGAGCCGCGCTTTGCGCCGAAACAGCGAACTATCGCATACAGGCCCGAGAACAAACTCGTGCCTGAAGCTTCGCTCGCGCCGCTGGGGGCGGGAGACGTGGCCTTCCCAAAACTTCATGAGAAAGCGTCAAACGCATTTATTGGACCACACAGAAAACTCGCGAGATTAATGGCTATACTGAAATGAGATCATCGCCTGGACTTCACCAATCGTGCTTCAAAATGAAATGTGGATTGCGTTTTGTAGCCTCGAAGCGAACCTCGATCTTCATTGCCGGCGCCTCGAGAGGCTCTTGCGCGAATCGAGAAGCCAGCGCCCGAGCGCTCGGCTCTCACCATCCTGAACCACACCCCCAACCCGTCTTGCCATACCGGTTATTCGCAGACCGTCTTTGACATCATCGTGGGCATCTCAGCTGCGGGCACCCCTGCGCGACGGCAGCTGCGCCGCTGGTCCTTTATCGAAAAAGGGTGATGCGGTTTGTGCAGCCCCGGTCCGGTGGCGCCGTCGACTCCCTAGGCGCCGACCCGCGTTACGCCCGATAGTTCAACGGAGTTCGAATAATCTCGAGGCACCGCGTCTGTCCAGCCTACAGCCGCGAAGCTGTCGTGAACGAAGCTCGGCCTGCCGCATTCGCTCTCGGCGCTGAGGGCGTGCGGATCAGCACGCGAATGGTTTCGGCGTCCGAGTCTCCCGTCAACGACAATTGGAAGCGCGCGATCATCGCGGCGGCGGAAACCGATACCGTCTTTCTCAATCAGTTCTCGAAGCCTGCCCTGCGCGCGCTCCGCACGCAAAGGACCTCGCGCCTCGAGCGCGACGCGGGACCCAACATAATGGCCGAGTTCGGCCGGGCCAAAGATCTGTACTTCGGCGGCGACATGGAGGCCCGTATCGCGCTCTCCGGCCAGGTATGCGGCCAAATCGATTCCGTGAAACCGGTAACGCAAATGATCAGCGAGACCATCGCCGACCTCGAAAAGTCGATCGACGGCCTCGCCACAACCTACCGCCGAAAACGCGCGATCATCGCAGATGCGCGATAACGCCCTCGTGTAGTCGCCATATCAGCGGCGCATCGAGGCCGGTGATGCTCGTGAAGATGAACTGCGCGACGCCTCACTTGTGCGCGCGGCGCTTCAGCTCGACCACGCACTCCTCCGGCGTACCGATCAACGCCATCGGCGATTGCAGCATCATCTCGGGCGTGAACCCGAAGATCGGCGCCATCGATTCCGCCGCGTTTCGCGTCGCCTCGCGCGAGTCGGTAGGCATCAGATTCAAAATTAAATTGCTCGCCTTGATCGCCTACCGATTGCGACAGCGCGGATCGAATGATGGTCCATGGCCAGCCACCGGAAATGAGCATCAGATTCATTGGAAAGCGCGCTGACCGCCCATTTCCATCCGGGAACGGATGGATCTGAATTAAGATCAAGCGCCCGAGCACGGCTCTGGCGCTCCCGCCGCTTTCTTCCGTCAGCAGCGCGAATAATTCCTCGACCATTACCGAAACGTGCATCGCGTTGTGAGGAACCTGATTCGCGCCCCGGATGTAAACCGGTCCGCTCCGATAGACGACGAGGCCGGCAGGTGAGATGGCCGCGACGCTCACGGAGGACCTCCGTATTGACGGGGGGAGCACTTGCCTGAAAAATTGCGTCGGGCCATGTTCGTAGCGCTGCAGATTAGGAATAAGCAGTACAGCTCACGAGGCTTCTCTATTGTTTTCCAATCTATTTCATTAAACCTCCCCGCCGTGCGGCGCAGCTCCAAAGTCCGGCTCAGTCGCCGCCCGGAATAAACTCGCCCGGAAACCATGAGACGCATGCCATAACGTGCGTAATCGGATCGATGTCGTATGAGTCGTTCGATCGATAGCGTTCGAAAAACGAATTCACTCGCGCAACGCGCTCCGGCCATGCCTCGACAGCCTGAAGTCCCATCGAGACGCCATAATTTGTGAACGCAAATTTAACTTGCGGCATCGTCGGCTCGCGGCAGAAATAACCCGGCGGAGCGATCCACATCCGATCAAGCATTTTCAGACTCCTTTCCCGCTGAACCCGCGCCCAATCCTCTTCTGGAAAAAGTGGGTCATCCAAAGCATCATGCCCAGACCCAGATCCTGACTGATAGCAAGATTTCGGTAGTCAAGGTCAACCAAACACTTCATCTGTCCGATCTCGTTCGCCAGCGCTGCCTCATCCAGTAGCCGGTAAACGACATATCCATGAAAAGAATCGAGAGTTCCCGGCCCGAAGCCGGGATATGGCGCGCTAAGGTCTTCGAGCATCTTCCAATGCACGCCTCGGCCTGGAACGACAAACCTCGAATGAATATCCTTCACCAACCGGACCGCTTTCGTGCGATACACGGGATCAATCTCGCCGAGGCGTGTGAGCGCATAAACCCACATCGCTAGATAGTGATAATACTGCCCATCGCGATCCGGAGCCTCGCCAATTCGCAAACCGCGGCGCCGCCCAAGCACACGCTCGACGTCGGCGACGACCCATCGGGCTTGCTCCAGAAATTCATCGCTTTTCAGTTCGTGATACAGCGAAACCAGCAAGACTACGCCAAAGGCATCTGTCCAAAGGTATCGCAATCCATTGGGCCAGATGCGGTG
>JAJZAG010000148.1 GCA_021799555.1 Deltaproteobacteria bacterium
GGCCGTTCGTTGCGGATGAGCTGAACGTGCCCCAGGCCGTCGGCTCCCGAAGCCACCGGCGCACCGCCGCAGAGGCGAATCCACTTGAGCGCCTTTGCAAGGCCGTAGCCTTGAATCTTCGGCCATCCGGCGGAGAGCGCGCGATTATATTTTCCGCCGCGCGAGTCCATCCACGAAACCGCGTTCATCAACGCGCGCCCGTTCTCATCGACCGGAATCGTGACTGCCCACTGCGTCGTGCATGCAACGGCGATTACGTTTTCGCGTGCGACATTGGCCGCGCCGAGCGCGGCCTTTGCGGCGGCGCATACTGCCGACCAGTACTCCTCGGGGTCCTGCTCGACACCGCCGCCGTCGCACAGGATGGTTCGAATCGGCGCGAGTCCCGATGCAACGACTTCGCCCGCGCTCGAGACAACGGCGGCCTTCGCGCTGCCCGATCCCATGTCGATTGCAAGAACGTAGCGATTTACTGGCGCATCCATCGCTGGTTCTCGTACGGCTTGCTGTGGATGTGCCGCGCGCCCATCACAGGATCGCTGCTATTGAGCGGTCGAGCCGCGATGCGCGAGCGGGATGGATTGCGCCAGATCGCACTGCACGAGCGCGCGCAGCTTGCTGTCAATTTGGAAAAAACGCGTGGTCTTAATTTCCGAAATCACGGCGCGAAACTTCGGGATATATTCCTTTTCGGTATCGAGCGTCGCCTGCTGAATTGCGATTACCTCGTCGAGCTTCGCTTTGGCGTCGGCGTCGGTCAGGGTCGCATAATGCTTGGCGTACTCGTGAACCTCTTTGATGTGGCGCTCCTCGATCTTGTCCATCTTGGCTTCGTACTCGTCGTACAGCGGCCAGAACGCCTTCGCTTCGGCGGGCGTCAGATGCATGCTGTCGTTGACCGCGGCCTTGCGCTCCGCGTGAGCCGCGGCGAGGTCTATCCCCTTGGTGGTGTTTGGCGCCGGCTTTTGCGCGCGAGCCGAGGCCGCAATTGCGAGTAAGCACGCGAACGACAGCGCGGCTCCGTAACGCCAATGCTTCCGGGGAGACTTCATAACGGCAATCCTCCTGGTGGGATAATAATCGGTTCGACGAGTGTCCGATTCACAAAGTTCGCCGGATGCTCTCCGATGCGGCGGCAAGTGTCAAGCGCGCATTCGACGCCGGCATTCACGCCGCGCTAGACTTGTCCGCGGAGGACGCATCGATGCCGTCGATTCCGCTGGTATCCGCGAACAGTTCACCCACCGACGCGATCGCCGCGCTTGAACGCGACGGATGCGTAGTCGTAACGGACGTGCTTGCCGGGTCCGCGCGTCAAGCGATCGCGCGCGAACTCGGGCCCCATCTCGAAAAGGCCGACATCAAAACCAGTCTCAACGAAAAGTACGCGGCCGACGGCGGTCCCGCCGATTTCTATCCCGGCAACACCAAACGCATCACGGCGCTCGCCGCCAAGTCCGAGGCGTTTCGCGCGCTCGTCACACATCCCCTGATGCTCTCGGCGTGCGATGCGATTCTTTCGCCCAACTGCGCGAGCTACCAGGTTCACGCGACTTCGGCGCTCGTGGTCGGCCCGGGCGCGACCGTGCAGATGCTGCATCGCGAGGAAGACTCGTTCCAGTTCTTCAAGGTGCCGCGGCCAAATCTCGTGCTCGCGAGCATGTGGGCGATAACCGACTTCACCGCGGCCAATGGCGGTACGCATCTGGTCCCGGGAAGCCACCGATGGCCGGGAGACCGGGTCGCGCGCGAGCACGAAGTCGCCGCGGCCGCGATGCCTGCCGGTTCCGTGCTGCTGTGGATGGGCGGGACGCTGCATGGCGCAGGCGCCAACGTATCCGACAATTGGCGCTTTGGCGTGTTCCTGTCGTACTCGCTCGGATGGCTGCGGCAGGAAGAAAATCAATACGTCGATACGCCGCTCGAACTCGCGCGCACGATGCCCGGGCAACTGCGCGACCTGCTCGGCTACAAGATGCATTCCGCGCTCGGCTTTTTCGACCCCGGCCCGCGCCCGTAAACTTTGCCGCGCGAATCATAATTTGCAGACGGAAGTTTGACATGTGAAAAAGATGAGAATATGTTCCGCACATGTCGCGAATGATTCAGCTTCGCAACGTTCCCGATACTCTCCATCGCAAACTTAAGGCTCGGGCGGCACTGGCCGGCATGTCGCTCTCGGAATACCTTGTCGCCGAAGTCCGGCGGATTGCCGAGCGGCCCACCTTGGAAGAATTGCGCGACCGTCTACGCCAGCGCGAGCACGTCACGTTGCCGTTTCCGGCGGCGCGCGCGGTTCGCGAGGAGCGCGACGCGCGGTGATCGTGCTCGACGCGTCGGCGGCGTTTGAGTGGCTGCTTGGAACGCCAACCGGAGCCCGCGTTGATGAGCGTATGCTCTCGCGTGCCGAGTCGCTGCACGCTCCACATTTGATCGACGTCGAGATCGCGCAAGTGCTACGGCGCTACGCCGCTCTGGGCGCCGTCACTGCCGCGCGCGCGCGCGAAGCCATGCAGGATTTGATCGATCTCCCTCTCATCAGGTACCCGCACGATCTCCTTTTGCCGCGAATCTGGGTGCTGCGCGAAAATTTCACGGCTTATGACGCCGCATACGTGGCGCTCGCGGAGGCGCTCGGCGCGCCGCTGCTCACCTGCGACCGCAAGATAGCCTCGGGAGCACTTCATCACGCCCGGGTTGAGGTGATTTAATACCACCAGTTCGCCCATTGGCGGGTACGCTTTAGACTGGCGCTGTCAGTCTCCTGCGCGCGGGCTTGGTGCGCGCCTACTTATCGGTGCGCGGGGAGGATTATTCGATGAGTGATTTGATTGCGGAAAAAAGCGGGCATATTGCGACCCTCAAGCTCAATCGGCCCGAGCGGATGAATGCGATTAGCGTCGAGATGCTCTCGATACTCGGCGACAAGCTCAAGGAGTGCGACAGCGATCCGTCCGTGCGCGCGATCATTTTGACTGGCGAGGGGCGCGGTTTCTGCTCCGGCCTCGATCTCAAGGACGCCGCCGCCGGGCGCGGAATCGGCGGCTCCGGCGTCACGTCGCCGGGCGGCGGCGCGGCGCATCTCAGCACCTTCGATATTCCGACCGTGACACTGCATCGAATCGACACGCCCGTAATCTGCGCGCTGAACGGCGCCGCCGCGGGCTACGGTTTCGATCTTGCGCTCGGATGCGACCTGCGCATCATGAGCGATCGCGCCAAGTTGGTTCCGGCCTTCGCCAAGCGCGGAATCGTTCCGGAGAGCGGAGGCACGTGGTATCTGCCGCGGATGGTCGGATGGGCCAGGGCGTGCGAGATCGGATTTATCGCCGACGATATCTCGCCCGCACGCGCGCTCGAACTCGGCCTTGCCAACCAGGTCGTGCCGCACGACAGCCTGATGCCCGAGGCGATAGCGTGGGCCGAAAAGATTGCGGCGAACGCTCCCCTTGGGATCAAAGCGATGAAGCGGCTGTTCCGGCACGGCCTCAGCGAGGATTTCGAGTCGCACACACATCACGTGCTGATGCAGTTGCTGCTCTTGTTTCGCTCGGGCGATTTCCAGGAGGGGATCGCCGCCTTCATGGAAAAGCGCGCCCCTAAATTCCAGGGCAAGTAAGCGCATCGCCGCAAGACCGCGCTTTTCACCGCCTGCCGCCGCGTTAAGCCGGTCGGCTTGATATCTGGCAGCCGCCTTTTTCGCTAGAGTGAGTTCCATGGCAGCGCCGGATATTTCTTCCCGCGCGCGACGGATCATCCTGGTCACTGGCGCGACCGGTTACGTCGGCGGACGGCTGGCGCGCGCCCTCGAAGCGCGCGGCGAGCGCCTGCGATGCATTGCGCGCAAGCCCGAGTACCTCCGCGGCCGCGTTGGCGCCGCAACC
This sequence comes from Deltaproteobacteria bacterium, assembly GCA_021799555.1. GTDB lineage: Bacteria > Desulfobacterota > Binatia > Binatales > Binataceae > JBARDN01. The sequence continues at coordinate 3,885 of JAJZAG010000148.1, forward strand.
GAAATCGTGCAGGGCGATATTCAGGATCGCGCGAGCCTCGAGCGCGCGATGGCGGGCGTCGATTGCGCTTACTACCTGGTCCATTCGATGGGATTAAGTGACGCATTCGCGCGCGAGGATCGCGCCGGTGCGGTCAACTTTGCCGCGGCCGCAAGAGCGGTCGGCGTGCGACGCATAATCTACCTGGGCGGACTCGGCGACAGCAGTGTCGGGCTTTCCGAGCATCTGTCAAGCCGCCATGAAGTCGGAGCGCTGCTGCGCGAGTCGGGAGCGCCGGTTATCGAGTTTCGCGCCTCGATCATAATCGGCTCCGGCAGTTTGTCCTTCGAGATGGTGCGCGCGCTCGCTGAACGATTGCCGCTGATGATCACGCCGCGATGGGTCTCGAATGCCGCGCAGCCGATCTCGATCGGAGAAGTAATCGACTACCTGATCGGCGGACTCGATCGCGAATTCGACTCAAGCCGGGTCTTCGAGATCGGCGGCGCCGACGTCGTCTCTTACGGTGACATCCTTCGCGAGTACGCGCGCCAGCGCGGCCTGCGTTGCGTTATGATCCGCGTGCCGGTGCTGACTCCGCGACTGTCGAGCCTGTGGCTCGGTCTGGTGACCCCGCTTTACGCGCGGGTCGGACGCAAGCTTATCGACAGCATCACGCATCCCACGATCGTGCGCGAAGCAGGCGCTGCCGCGCTCTTCGGCGTGCGTCCACTTTCGATGCGAGAGGCGATCGAGCGCGCGCTGCGTAACGAGGACCTCGAGTTCGCACTTACGCGATGGTCGGATTCGGTTTCAGCGGCCGGCTCCGAACTGGATTTTGGCGGCGTGCGTTTCGGCAATCGGCTGGTGGATTCGCGATCGATTCGTGTGCCTGTCGCGCCCGCCGCCGCGTTCGCACCGATCGCACGGATCGGAGGGCGGACCGGATGGTACTACGGCGAATGGCTATGGCAGGTGCGGGGATGGCTCGATCTACTAACGGGCGGAGTCGGGATGCGCCGCGGCAGGCGCGACCCGGTGCATATCGCCGTTGGCGACACGATCGACTGCTGGCGGGTCGAGGCGTTCGAGCCTGATCGCAAGCTGAGCCTGCGCGCCGAAATGAGCCTTCCCGGACGCGCGTGGCTCGATTTCGAGGTTCAGACCGAAGGCGTGGGTTCCACGATCCGACAGACCGCGATTTTTGATCCGATCGGGCTCGGCGGGCTTGTCTATTGGTACGGCGTATGGCCGCTTCATCAGATGGTGTTTGCCGGGATGCTGCGCGGAATCGCCCGCGCCGCTGTTGCGGGCGCGGCTCCGCCGCATGCTACCCGGCAGGTGCGGGCGGCGGTTCCATGAAGGCGACGGCGACGCCGTCGAGCGGATTAACGATCCGCGCGATCCTGCCGCCCTGAACCGCCGTCTTTGGCTCGGTCGCCTGCATCCCGGAGGCGCGCACGAGCGCGACGGCGCGGCTGATATCCGTGCACATGAACGCGAGTCCCCAGCATCCGGGTTCCCCGCGCGCGGGTCCGACGACTTCGATTACCGTCTGCTCGAGTTTGAAAAATGCTTGCCGCGTTCCGTTGCCCACTTCGCGAATCCGTTTGCACGGCACTCCGATCGCGGCGTGCGCCGCGATCGCGTCGTCCAGCACGGGCGTCATCACGACGATATGTTCTAGATATTCGACCGTGTTCGCATTTGCTCCGATTAACGTGCGCAGATTAACGCGCCGCGCTTCGAGGCTTGTCATCACGTCGGCGGCGGCCATGAAGACTCCGGGAAGTCCCGGTGCGCCGTCGGTCGCGCCAAGTAAAGATGCATCGACGATTGTGCCGCGACCTGCCGGTAGCGCAATCACCGCCGCGGACGCCGAGACATCGTAACTCTCGGCCGCGATACCCCAGACCCACCCCAGAATTGCCCCGCCGCGCGCGACTGCGTGCCTGACGGCGTCGGCAAGCCGGCCTGACGAGTCGGCGTCGGCGGCGCACAGGTCGATCTCGACGCCCCCGGCCGCCATCCGTAAGAACGAGACTCCACCCGCGCGGATTTCCTCCGGAGCGACCGCAAAGCCCGCGCGGCTCCATCGCTCGCGCGCGGCTGTCAAATCCGCCGTGCCTATAAGAACGCGCTCGATACTGTTGATCCTCAAATCCGTCCTCCGCCGATATCCCTTATGAGACCTTTGCGCAACTGCCCGCGGTTTTGAAAGGGCGGGATTTCTCGCCACGGTACGCCACGCGGAGACTGTTGCTAGTCCGCAACCCTAAACTTGCGCGCCGTTGCCTTCGCAGCCGCGAGCCTACCTCGCCGATGCGCCGGGGAGCCATCGCGACTTTCAAGGACGGCGGGCTTGCGAGCGGAGCCGGGCGCGGGCAATCATCATTGGCGAAAGATGCGCCGAGTATGGCGCGGCCCAGCTACCTAAACTACTTGTTGTGGCACTAAAACATCGTGTAGGATTATAGGACGGGCCGAAGGAGAGTTGAAACCAAACGATGCGAATTCCGTGGCAAACCGCAAAAGACGAAGCGTTCAAGGCGCTGCGCGATCTAATCAGGCTCGATACCACCAATCCTCCCGGCAACGAGCGGATTGCCGCCGACTATCTTGCCGAGGCCATGGGGCGGCACGGACTTGACTCTACGATTAAGGAGAGCGCACCGACACGCGCGAACCTGGTTTCGCGAATCAAGGGGAATAATACGGGCAACGCGCCGATCCTGCTCTCGTCGCACACCGATGTGGTCCCGGTCGAGCCTGCGGGATGGAGCCGGCCGGCGTTTGCGGCCGAAATCGCTGATGGATGCGTATGGGGCCGCGGTGCGCTCGACATGAAATCGAAGTGCGCGATGGATTTGGTCGTCATGACGGCGATCGCGAGAGCCGGCGCGGTTCCGAACCGCGACGTGATCATGGCTGCGGTCGCCGATGAAGAAGCCGGTTCCGATCATGGCGCGAGATTCCTGGTCGAGCGCCATCCGGAGTTGATCCGCGCCGGATGGGTGCTTAACGAAGTCGGCGGCTTCACGATCTACATGGGCGATCGGCGCTATTACACGATTCAAATCGCGGAAAAGGGCTTTGTAACCGTCAAGATGACCGTCAACGCGCCCCCGGGACACGGCTCGATGCCCAGGCGCGATACCGCGATCGGCAAGATGGCGGCGCTGCTCACCAAAATCACGAACACGCCGATGAGCATGCGGGTGACTCCGTTTATGAAGAAGATGCTCACGGAACTTGGCGTGCCGCTGGATAATCCGGGGCCGCTGTTTCGCCCGATGATGGGCAACACGGTGACGCCGACCATCTTGCGCGCGGGGTACAAGGACAACGTGATTCCCGGCGAGGCGTCGGTCATACTCGACGGCCGCACGGTACCGGGGGAAGATCCGGAGAGCTTTGTCGCCGAGTTGCGCAGTATCGTCGGTCCCGAGCCGAAGTTCGAGCTCGTTAAGACGGCTCCGCCCGCGGAAACCAGCCCCGAAACAGAACTATTCAAACTGATCCGCGAGCGCGTCGAGGCCAACGATCCGGGCGCGCACGCGATCCCGTGGATGATCCCCGGCGCGACCGACAACAAGTTTTACGGCAAGCTCGGCGCGCAGTGCTATGGATTCGTACCGGTCAAGCTCGAACCGCATCTGCCGTTCGGCTCGCTGTTTCACGGTAACGATGAGCGATTGCCGATCGAGGGCTTTTACTGGGGGCTGCGAGTTTACGCGGAAGTGGTGCTGAAATTTGTGGGCGTGAAGTTCGACGAGGTTTTTGCCTGAGCGGCGCCGCCCGTTAGTCCGACGAGCTGACCGCTTGCGAGGTTGCCGGCGTAAAGGTTATCAGCAGCCGGGGCGGGCTATCGAGCGGGACAACTTCGACATCGCTGAGCGGCACCGTGTTCAGCGAGATGGTTGTGCCCTCCGAGTTGCTGCTGACGTCACAATCCTTGAAGATCGACCGGTCGAAGACGAGGTGGCGATTAAGGGAACCGTCCGGTTTTACGTCCTTGAGGGTCAAAATCGCCGTCGAGTATCCGGCCCCATTCGCGAGGCGTTTGTCGTAGGCGACCGGCCCGGTCAGATCGAAAATTACCGCCATCGGCGGATCGGCCGATGAAAGGCGGATGGTTTTGAGCGTAGCCGGCCCCACCCGCCGCGCCGCGGCCTTCCCAGCGCTTTCGTCGAGGACCGGCAGACCGTCAGGTCCGTAAACGGTCGCGTGCTGCGTATTTTGCGCCGCTGCCGTCTTTTGGGCGTGCGCCGGCGCCCCGCCGGCGGAGGTTCCTTGCTCAGCGGAGAACGCGTCGCTGCCGGTGTCGCCGGCGTCGGCCTGACGGACGAGCACGCGACTGTCTGATTGTTGATTCTCGGAGCCATATCCGGTCTCAGCCAGAACCATCGGAAGGGGGTCTTCCTCGCTGTCGATCGGCTGGCCGAGCCGCTTGATTGCCGCCTTGGCCTGCTCGGTATAGGGGGTGTCCGGATAATGGCGGAGCAGGGCGGTATAGGCCTGCGCGGCAGAATACTTTTTGCCTTCTTTTTCCAGCGACTGCGCGAGCTCGAAGAGCGCGTCAGGCGCGACGGGCGTATCCGGATACCTTTGCATCAGCTCGGCCAGTCGCGATTCGGCGGCGCGGAAATTTGCGTGTTTGAAGTAATAATTGCCAACGACCAACTGATGCCGCGCCAGCATCTCGCGGCACTCGTCGGCCCTCTCTTTCGCCAACTCCGCAAAGGATCCTTCGGGAAAGCGCGCCTCGATAATCTCGAAATGCTTGAGCGCCTGCTCGGTTTTGGCCTGGTCTTGATCCTCGCGGCCCATCTGATCGTAGTAGCTCATCGCGATGTAATAGCTGACGAGTTCGAG
>JAJZAG010000149.1:0-833 GCA_021799555.1 Deltaproteobacteria bacterium
GGAAAATCTCAAGCTCCTGGTCGTGCAGTGTCGCCTCGAATTCCGCTACCCGGTCGTGCGCGAACTTACGCCACTCGGTCACGACGGCAGCTTCTTCGGGGTTGTTCTCACGGTCCGGCAGAATGTCCGCCAAGCGAGTATCTTCGCCCGCTGCCGTCGGTTGATCCAGCGAAACCTCGCTTTGCGCCATCCGCTCCTGCATCTCGCGGACTTCGCTTTCCTTCACCCCCATCCGCTGCGCGAGCAGCCTGGGCTGCGCGGTAAAACCTTGAGCCTCAAGCCGTTCGGTCTCTTTGCGTAGGTTGAAGAACAGCTTACGCTGCGCCTGGGTGGTACCGATTTTCACGAGCCGCGAGTTGTTGATCAGATAGCGGTAGATATATGCGCGCACCCACCATACCGCGTATGACGGAAAGCGGATTCCGCGGTATGGATCGAAATTCTTGACCGCCTCCATCAGACCGACGTTACCTTCCTGAATCAGATCGAGCACGTTTTTCGACGCGCGCGCGAACTCGAACGCAATCTTCACCACCAGACGAAGATTGGCGGTCACGAGGCGGTAGGCGTCAGCCGGATTGTGTTCGCGATGATACCGCTTGGCAATCGCGGTCTCTTCCTCGCGAGTCAGCAACGAAAAACGCCGCACGTCGGCCAAGTAGCGCGACAGCGGATCGAACGGCACCAGAGCGCCACCGCCATCCTCACCAGAGGTCGCGAAGTCGTCTCCCGGCTCTTCGCCGATATTCGCGGGGGAGGCGCTTTCGTTGGAATCCAGCGGGTGATAGTCGGAGATTTCGATCGCCGTGTCGTCGTCGCCGGCGATTCCGATG
>JAJZAG010000149.1:843-8720 GCA_021799555.1 Deltaproteobacteria bacterium
TCACGTAACGGTTCAGCGACCGCAGGCGACTTCAGGCGACGGGGCTTGCTGGATTTGCGGGCCATCCGATGAATCCGGCTTGCGAGACGATTCGAGAGCGCTGTCGAGCCGCGCATTCGGCGGCCAAGCGCTTCGGCGGCACAGGACGAGTCAGGAGCGAGCAGCCACTCGGAGCGCTAGGCTTCGCTGGGAGCTTCGATCGTGACTTTGCCCGCGGCTATTTCGCGCAGCGCGGTCACGACTTCCTTATTGTCGCTTTCGACCAGGGGACGCGCGCCCTTAAGGAGCTGTTTAGCCCGGCGTGCTCCGCTCAACACCAACTCGAAGCGGTTGGGAATATTTTCTAGGCAATCCTCTACTGTAATTCTGGCCATTTCAGATCATTGTGCGGTGCCGATGCCAGCGTGTCAACGCGGCGAATACACGCGCCAAATCGGCGAAAGGCCGCAGGTTGCCGCAATCACGAGAACGCGCCGGCGAGAGCCCGCCTGGGTGATGCGCACTGGCGTGAGAATCCGTAAGATTATTGGCGCTTGGCTTCTAAAGCGAAAAGACGCGCCGCGCGGATATCGTCCTCATCGGGCACACCTCCGCGCGATAGAAAGCCCGCGCGGTCGGCGCGTGCGCCGCGCGCCGCCGCGCGCGGATCGATTCTCGACTCTCCCACGGTCCCACCACTCATAGCGGTAGGCGTAACGCTGCTCGTATATCTGCGATGCTTCGGGAACGCGTTCGTTTACGACGACCACGAGATGATCGATTTGAATCCGCTCATCGCCAAATGGTCGTTTCTTTGGAAGTCATTCGGACACGACCTGTGGTGGTTTCGTCCCAATGGCGTCTTTCCCAAGAGCAATTACTACCGCCCGCTGCAGGACGTGTGGCTCGGGCTGCACTACCACATGTTTGGCTTCGATCCGGTCGGATGGCACGTGTCGATTGTCGCGATGCATCTGGTTGTAGTCTATGCGCTCTACCAGGTCGGGCTCTCTCTAACCAAGAGCCGCTACGCCGCCTGCGTCGGCGCCGCCTTATTTGGAGTGCTGCCAATTGGCGTGCAGGCGGCAGCGTGGCCATGCGCGATTCCGTTTCCGATGGTAGCGGCGTTCTACCTTGGTTCAATGTGGTTTTTCATCGAACGCAAGCGGGCGCCGGCGAAATATCTCGCGATTTCTCTTGGGCTGTTCGCCGGCGGATTACTCTCCCACGAGCAGGCGGTAATGTTGCCCGGGCTCTTGATTGCGTACGTGTTCCTCTTCGAGGATGCGCCATCAGAAGCCAGCGCGGCTTCCGCGCCCCGCGTGCCTGCACTTTCGGAGATTGTGGCGCGCGCCACTGACGCGATCTGGAAGACGGCACCCCATCTCGCGATGGCGATGCTTTACCTGGGCCTCAGGCTCAAGGTCTTGGGTTTCATAAATCGCAATTCGCCGGACAATAACGCGACTCTGGTGCAAGTGCTGATGTCGATTCCCTCAGCGCTGGCACATTACATCGTGATGTTGACGGTGCCGTGGGTGGCGGGTCCGGCGCATGCGTTCAGTTTCGCCAATAGCCCCGCCTCACCGATCTTTTACCTGCCGGTGTTAGGCCTCAGCGCGCTCGCGATAACCGGGTTTCTGCTCCTGCGCAAGCATCCGCATCGCCACCTGTACGGCTTCCTGATTCTCTGGATGCTGTTCGAGCTCGCGCCGGTAATGAATCTCGGCGGACTGATGCGCGTGATGCTGATCCAGGATCGCTATGAATATATGGCGGCGTTCGGATGGACGTTGATGCTCGGCGATATCGTCGCCGGATTTGCCGCGCGCAACGGAGAGGCGCGCAACCTTGCGACCGCTATCGCGGTCACGGCCATCGCCGTCTATGGCGCCGCAACCTGGCGGGTCGAGGGCTACTACCACGATGAATACAGGCTTTTCACCAAATGCATCCAAGAGGATCCAAGCTCCACGCTTTGCCATGGGCGACTCGGGATGCTGCTCGAGAGCCGGCACGATTATCTCGGCGCCGAGCGTGAGTTTCGCACCGATGTCGAGTTGGATCCCAAAGATGGCGCTGACCTCTACAACCTCGGCCGTCTGCACGCCGCGCTGGGCCATTATCACAAGGCCGACACGGAGATGCTCCGCGCAATCAAGTTGCTCGGCAACCAAGTGCCCGCCGCTTTCGACCTGCAGGTTGCGCAAGTTGCGGATCAAGCAGGCGACCGCGCGGGCGTTGCGCAAGCGCTCCACGCTGCCGAATCCGATCCAGGCGCCGTCGACTCGGTCGATTTCTTCAGGGCGAAAATGATGGCTTCGCATCGCGATTACGCCGGCGCCGCAAAGACGCTCACCGCCCTGGCCGAAAAGGAGCCGCAATCAGTGCAGGTGATCGCTTCGCTCGGCTCGGTGCTAGCCGCGCAAGGGGACTATCGCGGCGCGATCGAGGATTACCGGCGCGCACTCGCGCTTGCGCCTAACAATCCCTTGATCCACACGATTTTAGCGCAGAGCCTCCACGCCGACCGGCGCGACGCCGAGGCGCTCGCCGAGTGTAAGCGGGCCCTTGCCCTGCAGCCCGGCAACACTGCCGCCCAAGCGCTCGAATCGCAGATCGACTCCCGAGCCACTTTGCCTAACAGATTGTTACGGTAGCTATCTTTCTGTATAGTTATGAAGTGGATGAATGATAATACGCGTTAACGTGTCTAATCAGCGATTCTTAGTAGGTAACGCGCATTTCGTATTTTCTTCGCCTAAACGAGCGGGAAAATCCCAGCCACTGCGTGCGGACAAGAGGAGCTTAGATGAGATCATCAGGCGCAAGAAGGGGACATTTATCTGCATCACGCTCCCAATTGATCGCTCTACTGGTGGCGGTTCCCTTCTCGCTCGCCTTTACCGGAGCCAACTACGCGCAGGATCATGCCCCCGGCGCGCCGTTGGCGGCGAGCGCTGCCATCACAGGCGACCATCCGCTCGAAGCCGCCAACTATGCGGCCGGACCCGAGATCGCCGCTTCGACACCACTCGCGATGCAAGTGGTATTCGCGCTCAGAAACAGCTCGGCGCTCGATCGACTGCTTGCTGAGCAGCAGGATCCTTCCTCGCCGGAGTACCATCATTGGCTCAAGCCGGGCGAATTCGTTGCACGCTTCGGCCCTTCGGACACCGACGTGGCGGCAGTGCGATCGTGGCTCGCGGGGCAGGGCTTCACGGTTGAAGCCCTGAGCGCTGACAAACGCGTGCTCGGTTTCAGCGGCGCGGCGACCCAAGCCGAGGCGGCGTTCGCGGTGAAAATCCATACTGACGCCACCGGCACAAAGTTCGCGAACCTCAGCGATCCAGTCGTGCCAAAGTCGCTCGCACCGATCATTGCCTCATTGCGCGGACTGTCGAATCTGACGCACGCCCAACCCAATGTCGCGTTGTCATCCGGATTCGCGACGACTCCGGCGGTAAAAATCGGCAAGCTTCAGCGTTTCGGCCCGAACGATATCTACACCTTCTACGACCAGACTCCCCCGTCCAGTTCGAGCAACAACGGCAGCGGCGCCGACTGCATCGCGGTGATCGAGGTTTCGGATTTCGATGACGCCTCGGTGAACGCATTCGACCAGGAGTTCGGCGTCGCGCCGATCAACTTGGTGCGGGTCCTTGCCGATGGCTCCGATCCCGGACAAATTGGAACTTCCTACGTCGAGGCATTGCTGGATGTAGAGTACGCCCACGCGGCAGCGCCCGGCGTGCCCATCTACGCGTATATCGGTGACGATGCCACCACCAACGACGCTGGGCTTTTGGACGCCGCGGCAAGGGCAATCACTGACGACACCTGCGGCGCGATAAGCCTGAGCTTCAGCGTGTGCGGCGCGGCGCCCAGCTTCTTCACCGAAACAATCGATCCGCTCGCGAAGCAGGCCGCTTCGCAGGGACAGGCGGTGTTCGTTTCATCGGGCGATGACGGCGCTGCTGGGCTGGTCCTGAACAAACAAGGTACCGGGTGCGTTGCGGGGAGAACTAAGAACGTCAACGAAATCTCGGCCGATCCAAATGTGACGTCGGTCGGCGGGACGCAGTTCAAGCCGCGCTTTCGATCGGGCAACGATGTGGGAAATGTCACCGAATCGGTCTGGCACAATGCCCGGGGCGCGAGCGGCGGCGGAGAGAGCGCGATTTTTGCAAAGCCGTCCTACCAGACCGGGATCATTTCGACCGACCCCAATCGCGATGTCCCCGACGTGTCGTTCGCCGCCTCACCCATAACGCCCGGTTTTTTTCTCGGATTTGAGGGCCAAATCGCTTGCTGCGTCGGGGGCACGAGTCTGGGCGCTCCCTACTGGGCAGGAATCGCGCAGCTTGCGGCGCAACGGGACGGAAAACGCGTCGGGCCACTCAACCCGGCGCTCTACTCGCATTCGAGCAACTTGCGCGACGTGACCAAGGGAAACAACGGCTTTCATGGCGTCAAAGGCTTCAAGGCCACAGTCGGGTACGATCGCGCAACCGGCCTTGGCACGCCGGATATAGAAAATCTCCTGAACGCGCTCGCCGGACCATAGCGGCCGCGGTTGATTTGTTAGAGAAAAAGGGCCAGCTCTAATCGATCGAGCTGGCCCTTGCTTTCGGGGGAGTCTTGATTGCGCGATTATTTCGACGGATCTGGCGTCAGACGTAGGTACGGACGAAGCTCCTTGTAGCCCTTCGGGAACTTCTCCTTGAGCACCGCCGGATCTTTCAGCGCCGGCGCGATTATGACGTCCTGACCGTGCTTCCAATCCACGGGTGTCGCCACCGAGTACTTGTCGGTGAGCTGCAGCGAATCAATCGCGCGCAGAATCTCGTCAAAGTTGCGGCCCGTGCTGGCTGGATAGGTGATAATCAGCCGGACCTTTTTGTTGCTGTCGATCACGAATACCGAACGAACCGTCAGCGTGTCGTTCCATTCGGGATGAATCATGTCGTAGAGCTTTGCGACTTTCTTGTCCGCATCGCCAAGAATCGGGTAGTTGACCTTCACCTTCTGCGTGTCTTCGATATCACCAACCCAGTTCTTGTGCGACGTAACGTCATCGACGCTGACCGCCAGCACCTTAACGTCGCGCTTATCGAACTCGGGTTTGAGCGCCGCAACACGGCCCAGTTCGGTCGTGCAGACGGGGGTGAAATCCTTAGGGTGCGAGAAGAGAACCGCCCAATGGTTGCCTATCCATTCATGGAATTTTATTGGTCCTTCGGTTGATTCCTGCGTGAAATCCGGAGCGACGCTGCCGATATGAAGTGCCATAGATTTGTACCTGCCTTTCGACTTTTTTGCGGCGCGAGCGCCGTGATCAACGGTGCTCGGCGATATTTATGATTTATCAGACTAACTAAGTAACAAATCCCAATCTACTGGCCATGCCGCCATACGTCAAGCTCCCGAACGCGTGCTTTGCTGAGATCGGCAAGCCTTATTTCTTGAGGTGGCGGAAGTCAGGCTTGCGCTTCTCGAGGAACGCAGTCACGTATTCCTTGTGCTCGGCCGACACATAACACTTTTCGAGCGCGAAACCTTCGAACTGCATCGCCGTCTCGAGCGTGCCGTCAAGTCCCTGATACAGCGCGCGCCGCGTCATCGCAAGCGACATCGGCGAGCACTCAAGCATCTCACCCGCGAACTCACGGGTCTTTGCCATAAACTCGTCAGCCGGGAAAACCTGGCTCACCAAGCCCATCGCAAGGCACTGCTCTGCATTGTATTGCCGGCCGGTCAGCATCATTTCCGCAGTGCGCGCGAGGCCGATCAGCCGCGGCATCAGATAGCTTGAGCCGAGCTCGCTCATCAAACCCACCCGCGGAAAAATAACGCCCATCTTGGCGTTGTCGGAAGCAACGCGCACGTCAAAGAGCAGCGGGATCGTGCAACCAACGCCGAGCGCATAGCCGTTGATCGCCGCGATCGTTGGCTTCGAGAGACTGCGCATGATCATTGGCAGCGAAATCGCGCCGCGGCGGCGTTCGGCAGTGCCGTCGGATTCTTCGTGGCCGCCGCTTTCGCGCGTCTTTATGTTCGACGCAAACATCGACATGTCCGCGCCCGCGCAGAACGCCCGATTGCCCGCGCCGGTCATGATGACCACGCGCGCCTCCGGGTCTGCGTCAGCGCGCAGCATCGCGTCGGCGATCTCGAAGCCCATCTCGGCGGTATAGGCATTCATCTTGGCCGGACGATTCAGCGTGATCGTCGCGATCTCGCCGCTGGTTTCATAGTGCAAAGTCTCGTAAGCCATGATTCGTTCTCCTGTGTAAAAATCGCGCGGACCGACGAACCTCGACCCTCGGTTACGCGTGGTAGCGCCGCAGGTTCTTGCGCGGCGGGTTAGCGTTTTTTCTGTTTCTTGCGCGCCTCGCGGATTTTCGCCTTGATCCGTTTTTCCTTGCGGTTTCGCCGCCGTTTGATCTCACGCTGCCGTTCACTTGCCATCTTATTTCTCGCTGTCGCCTCGCGACCGTGGTTGCGGTCAGTTGTCCGACCGTTTTAATCCAATGGGACGGTTTTCTCCACCTTGGCGCCCGAGTCGAGATGAATGCCGGTCGCCAGAGCCGTCGGCCGCCCCTTGCCGGAGCCATTCTCGACATAGACATCGTAGTCGCCGGGGGCAAGCTTGAAATCGTGCGGTGTGCCGGGCGCGCTCTGCGCGACTTGTTTTTGCGTGCTCGCGCGCATCACCGTCACTCGCGTCTTTGCATCGATGGGTATTTTCTGAAATGTGGTTTGTACGTCGAGTTCCGCAGGCGTAATTTCGCCGAGCGTAAGTCGCGCGCGCTGCCCCGGACGCATCGGCACCGCGTGCCAATCGTAGCCCTGCGGCGGCGCGTCGACGTGTACATCGACTTCCTGGGGTGCAAAGAGGTATTTTTCGCCGGTCAAAAAGCTCGCCAGTTTTGCGTGCGGCGGATCGGACGCAGTAACAGTCACGCCAAATCCGGGATCCTTGCCGTGCTTGTCGCTAACGACCACCTGCAAGACCGCGACATTGGTAATAAGCACAGTGTGGGTGCGGCCGGCGACTATCTCCACGCCGGACTTCGTGATTCTGCCGCCGATAATCGGAAGGACGAGCTTATAGTTTCCTGGCGCGAGCGAAATTGTACTGCCCGGATGCACGGTGCCGGCAACCTTGCCATCGGCATCGATCACTTGCGCGGCGTTGGTCGCTCCGGCGCCAATGTCTCCCATCACGTCGAGCTTGAGCGTCCCGGTCTCGGCGCCGGCGGAGAGGCGCGCAATCGACAGCAGTGCGATTATTGCGACCGTGACCGTCTTTAGAAAAAAATCCACAGGTTTCACAGATTACACGCATGGAGTGAATTCAGAAAATTCCCGCGGCGACCCGATCGCGCTGGTTCCCTGAATTTGTGTAATCTGTGGGCGATTTTCACGCACGCGATTATGAGGTAACCCATGCCGCGAATTATCGTCGAAAAGAACATCGCCGTGCCGATGCGTGACGGAAACGTGCTTCGTGCCGACCTCTATCGCACCGACACGCCCGAAAAGCTCCCCGTACTGCTCAATCGCACGCCATACAACAAGGCGATGCCGATGGTCTTCGCGATGACGCTCGACGCATTTCGCGCCGCCGAAGCCGGCTACAACGTCCTCGTCCAGGACTGCCGCGGACGCTTCGCCTCCGACGGCGTCTTCAACTGCTTCACCGACGAGGCGCGCGACGGCTACGACACGATCGAATGGGCCGCGCGCCAGCCTTGGAGCGACGGCAAGGTCGGCACTTACGGGGCGTCGTACATGGGCGCGACTCAGTGGCTCGCGGCTACCCAGACGCCGCCGTCGCTTAAGGCGATGGTTCCGTCGATCACGGCCAGCGACTATCACGACGGATGGACTTA
>JAJZAG010000150.1 GCA_021799555.1 Deltaproteobacteria bacterium
AGTTGCCGCCCGGTCAAGGCATTCCTGCAACGTCCCGATCGCCACCTCGTCGGCTGCCTTAGCCGATTCCTGCTCGGCGCCGGGCGCCCTTGAGGGTTCGGAGGTAAAAGCGGAACTTTGACTTCCACCAGACGATCCCGCGCTCTCTTTGGCAAGCTCCCCGATCGATCCGATTGAAGACGCCATCGGAAATTCATCGAGCGCAAACGCTTCCGGTTCGAGCACTTCCGCGCCGCTCATGACTACCGCCCGCTCGATCACGTTTTCAAGTTCGCGCACGTTGCCGGGCCACGGATAGGCGAGCAGCGCCTGTTCGGCCCCGGGCGACAACGTAATCGGGCGTCCAGCGTCAGCGGAGTGACGGATAAGGAAGTGATTGGCCAGCGCGAGGATATCTTCGGGCCGGTCGCGCAGCGGTGCTATATGCAGCGGTATAACGTTGAGTCGGAAATAGAGATCGGCGCGAAAACCACCAGACTCGACTTCGCGGCGCAGCATCCTGTTGGTCGCGGCCACGATTCGGACATCGACCTTGCGCGCCTTCGACGCACCTACGCGCATCACCTCGCCATCCTCGAGGACGCGCAATAGCTTGGCTTGGAAATCGGGTCCGGCCTCGCCAATTTCATCAAGGAAGAGCGTGCCGCCGGAGGCGCGCTCGAAGCATCCCGCACGATCGCGGATCGCCCCGGTGAAGGATCCTTTTTCATGGCCGAAGAGCTCGCTCTCGACGACCCCGTCGGCAAACGCCTTACAATTGACCGCTACGAAGGGTCCGTCAGCGCGTCCGCTCCAGAAATGCAGCATCCGCGCGACCAGCTCCTTTCCGGTACCGGTCTCTCCCTGGATAAGGCTGGTCGCGTGCGACGGAGCAACGCGGCGAATTGTGGCGACGAGGGCGCGGCTCTGCCGGCTTTCGGCGATAAACTCGGCCGTAGTGGCAGCGACTTCGAGCTGGTCGCGCAGGCGCTTATTCTCGCGCTGGAGCGTGCTCATCTCGACCGCGCGGGCAATAACGGAATTCAGCTCCGCGCCGTTAAAGGGCTTCGCGACCGAGTCGAAGGCTCCCGCCCGCAACGCCTCAGCGGTCGAATCCGCGCTTGGAGCCGGCGCCGAGACCACCACTGCGACGTCGGGCCGCTTGGTTTGTACCTTCCTGAGCAGTTCCATCCCATCCACCCCCGGCATCTTAAGGTCGGCCAAAATCACGTCGGCGCCATGCAACTCAAGCGCTTGCATGGCGGAATCCACGGTCGGGCAGGTCTCACATTCATACCCTCCTTGGCTAAGGATGCCTGCCGCCATCCTCGCCAAGCTGAGCTCGTCATCGACGATTAGGACGCGCGCTTTCCGTTCAGTGTTGCGTTCCCGCACGTCATTTCCGTCCATCGCCACTCGCCCGCGCACAGCGAAGCGGGCGGACACGTATTTTGTTCTCGGCCAAGGGCATAGTCAATATAGGGGATGCGCCGCCTAACGCGTACCTGTTGCATTCACGATGCGATTTTGCACAGTGATGAGCAGAGCAAGAGCCGTGCTAACCTCCTGAAAATAAACGTAAATTTATGACATGCCGAGCTCGAGCCAAAATTCGGAACCTACGCCCAAACGAGCGCAATCATGCGGATTCTCGTTATTTGCGCGATCGGATCTGGACGTTGCAAAATCGCAATCCACGGTTTCAGTCAGCGTCGCGATAAATTGGCTCTTAATTTTTGAGTCGTATGAAGCATCGCGTGGGGATCGAAGTGACGTGCAACACGGTGCGATGGTATCTGCGCAGCGCCCGACCTTCCAGTCCCCAAGCCCTGACCAGTTCCCATGGTGCGCACGCTCAGTCCCCCGGCCTTGGGATAAACCGATGTGGTTGGATGGCGCTCTACGAGAAGAAAGTGGACCCCACGGCGAGACAACAACAGCGAGGCAGACAAGCCAACCGGGTCACCGCTAACAATTAGTACCGGCGCGTGTTCATTCGTCTGCCGCACCGCCGGGCAGGCTTGTAACATCTCGAGCGCGCAGCAGTGGCGCGTGAGCCGGAACGGTAAGCCGTCAGACAAGGACGCTGCGCGGTTGAAGAAGGCGACCCCGCAGCAGGTAAAGGACTACTGGGACAAGAAGATCGAGGAATCCCTCGCCCGAAAACGGAGAGCCGCCAAGCGAGACGGGGTGACTGGGAAGACTATTTGCCTGATGATCAACAACCACAAGAAGGTAGCGGGCCTGCATGTCTTTGTCGGGTTCCATCGCCGCATAGTGTGGACAAGTGAACAGGCGAAAAAAGGCTACGTCGGGAGCTTCGAGTATGAAGAGTAAACGCCGCGAATACACAAAGCCGCTGCCGAAGAGCATCGACACACCAGAGGTTCGCGAGTTGCTGGCCGATTATTGTCACGAACTTGACGAGGCGTTCGAGGAGCTCCACAAGCAGGTCGTCGCGTTTGCGGCCAAGTGCGCCAAGGAAGAAGAAGGCGAGAAGACGAAATGACCCGCGTCAAACGCTGTGCGCGGTGCGGGCGTGGCATCCGCCACGGCAAGCCTGGCCTACTCAGGCAGTTCTTCTATCGGCACCCGGAAACAGCCGACGGCGGGTTCGCCAAGTGCAAGCCCTGTGTTCGCGGTGAGAAAAAGGACCGCGCGCGCAGGCGCGCTCGCGTCAACGCCGCTCAGGGCACAGCGTATCCCAATCATCGGCGTTCGCGCGGCGACTCTCGGCGAGAATATCGTCGATCGCGTCCGTCCAATAATCCCGCGCGCCCGCGCACTGCGGGTAGCGCTCGGGATGGAGCGCTACGAGATCGAGCGATGCGTGGTCTAAGTCTGTGGGATCTCGCGGGTCGGGTCGTCGGTTGAGCCGGTTGGTTTTCTCCACCTCCTGACAGTAAACCCGCGTCGCGTCGCTGTTGATCGCGCGTTCTTGCTGGGCATATTGCACTACTCCGGTTGCGACGAGCACCACGATGGGTGTGCCAATCCTGCCTTGCAATTACTCGGGTGGCGGCCCGTGCAGATGCTCGCTAGCGGGTGGCGCGGTTTAGCGCGGCCAGGGCTTCGGTCATCTCGCCGATCGCTTTTTTCACGGACGGACGCGTTTGTACGTGGGCCCACCATGCGCCGAGTTTGGGGCGGCCTTCCAACGGGGGTTTTGCGCCAAACATCCCGAGCAGATTAACCGCAAAGAAGATCGTGGGCACGAGAGCACAATCGGCCAGGGTGAAATCGGCGCCCCACGCGAAACCGCTCGTCGCCAGCATCTTTTCGAGCTGGTCGAGCCGGTTGTTCACGTCGCTCAGCTTTTCATTGACGATTTTGTCGTCACGCGTTTTTGGATTCATTTGCCCGAACAGTGCGCGCAGCGGAGGTTCAAGATAGAGGTCGTGAAAGCGGGTGAAAGCGCGCACCTGCGCGCGACCTTCCGGCGACTTCGGCAGCAGCGGAGGACTCGGAAATTTGTCCTCAATATATTCGTTGATTACCTCGCTCTCCGCGATCATGACACCGTCGGCGTCGAGGGCAGGAACCTTGCCGAGCGGGTTGATCTTCAGATATTCGGGCGATTTCGAATCGTTGTTCGGTACGGGAACGATCTCGATCGGGGCGGACTTATCGTAAATCGCGATTCGGCACTTGGTCGCGAAGTTGGAAAGATTCATGTTGTAGAGCTTCATCGGAATTGCTCCTGGATTAGGCGTTGCAGAAGCCGGTTATCGCAAAGGCGTGCGCCTCACGCAAGGAGGCTGTCGGAGATTTCGCGTTTGTGAGCCACCCAAAATACCCCTGAGAGACCTTTGCGCAACTCGACCGGGGAGGCGTGCTGGCGCCGAGTGCGGGATTCCTCACTGCAACCAGTTACGCAAAGGTCTCGGTGAGGCCAATAGCAAGGCATGGCGGCGAGCCTGGAAGAGAGGATTAGCGATGGGGTCTTCGAGGGCCGCCAAATCCGCGGCTTCTCCTACCACTGCTCGTAATGGACGGCGCGGCGCTCGTAGCCTGCGCTGCGAAACAGATCTCGAAGCGCGATAACGCCGTGGCCCGCGCCGCAGATATAGAAGTGCCGGGCGCGGTTCGTATCGCCGCGAACCCATCGTCGATCGCATTGCTCGAGAAGCCGTGAATAGGTCTCTGCCTCGGGCGTGATCATCGTCTCGAAGCGAAAACCCGCGTCGCGCACGGCGAGCGCCTCGAACTCCGCACGATAGAGCATATGCTCCGGCGATGGTGCGGCGTGCAGCAGTGTCATCGCCAGATGAGCGCCAGCGGCCGCGCGACGAATCATCGGGCGGATGGGCGCGATGCCGGTTGCGGCCGCGATAAATATCGCCTCAGCGGCGGGCGCGCGTTCAAGCGAGAATGTTCCAAATGGTCCCGAAAAGCCGATCGCGTCGCCTATCGCTCGCTCGAACAGCCACGCGGCACCAGGCCCGTTCGGTACCCGGTTGAAACAGATTTCGTAGGGAGCGCCGTCTTCGGGGTGCGAAGCGATCGAGTAGGGTCGGGTGCGGGTTTCGTCGCTGAGCGGGATCGCTATCGAAATGAACTGACCCGGAATGAAATGGATTGCTCCATTGTCCGCAAGAGTCAGAAAAAGCGAGCGCGTGTCCGAGGCATGATCATAGATCCGTGCGACAACGGCCGCGCGCAGAGGCCTGCCGCCGGGTCCGATCATCGCCGGGTGCGATTCATTGCTCATCGGCGGACTCGCTTACCAGGTTGATTGTGAACTTTGGAATCACAACCGTAATCTCGGCGTCGGGAGCTTGGACTACCGCCTGGCAACCCAGCCGGGACGTCGGAGTCAGACCGGGAGCCTTGTCGAGCATGTCTTCTTCCTGTTCCTCTGCCTCGCTCAGTAACTGCGCTCCCTGTTTTACGATCACGTGGCAAGTCGTGCAGGCGCAGTTGCCGCCGCACGCGTGTTCGAGATGTATCTTATGGCCGAGCAGTATATCGAGGATCGAGCCGGGTTTGCCGTCGTGATGGAACGGCGCTTTGGCGGGGTCGAATTCGACGATTCGCTCCGGCGCGCCATTTTCAAAAATTACTCTAAGCTTCGCCATTTCAATGAAGCCAAGACTATTGGTCGCGAAGATGCGAAGAAACCAGCATTGCCAGTGGCGCTTCGCGACTTGCGCATTCGCCGTTTTTTCGCCACTATCGTGGAAGCATAGTGTGTGGAAACCGGAGGGGAAAGCACCATGTCCACGCTGACCAAGCGTCAGAAACAGATGGTCGATTATCTTCAGGATTATATCAGTCAGAACGGCTATGCGCCCACACTGGCGGAGGTCGGCGAATATTTTGGATTATCGTCGTTGGCGACGGTGCATAAGCATTTACGCAATCTCGAACAAAAAGGCTTCATCCGCAGACAACACAATCACAGCCGAGCGCTAGAAATCTCAGGTGGCGGCCCCAAGGCCGAGGCGCATCGGATCGTCCTGGCAGGACAAGTCGCGGCTGGCGCACCAATTGAGGCGATCGAGAGCACCGAGACAATTAGTGTTCCCGAGGAGTTCATCCGACGCGATGATACCTTTTGCCTGCGGGTCAAGGGTGACTCGATGATAGAGGATGGGATCCGCGACGGGGATTACATAATCGTCGAGTCGCGTGACAGCGCCGACAATGGTGAAACCGTTGTCGCGTTGATCGGCAACGAAGCGACGGTCAAGAAGCTTTACCGCGAATCAGACGGAAGGGTACGGTTGCAGCCTGCGAACGCCACGATGCAGCCCATCATGGTCGATCCAGCAGAGCTATCGATTCGGGGCGTAGTGGTGGGCTTGATGCGCCACTACCGATGAGCGCTTCGCCGATGGCCGTGCAATGCGCGCGAAGGACGCTTCAGGGATCCAGTCTGCGGCAGCATCCGGGAGCGCGCCGGAATTCGCACGATAAAGATGGAGCCGTTGTCGGGTTCGGACTCAACCTCGAGAGCGGCACCGAGCGCTTCCAGGTTTCGCTTAACGACCGAAAGCCCGAGTCCCATTCCGCGGTATCGCCTGCGACTGCTGCCCGATAGCTGAGAGCATCGCGCGAACGCAGCCTGAAGGCGGGATCGATCGATTCCGGAACCGGTGTCTCGTACCCTTAGTTCGATTTCCTCGCAATGTTTCAGATCCGGGACGGCGCGGAAAGAGATCGTCACCGAGCCTTGCTCGGTGAATTTTATCGCGTTGGCGGCCAGATTGAGCACGACTGCACGGAGCGCGTGCCGTCGCAGGCGGACGCGGGCGGGAGCGTGATTGAGGTCGATATCGAGCGCGAGATGCTTCTTATGGTTGGCGGCTTCGAGCGCGGGCATGATCTCGGCAATCAAGTCGGCAAGCTCAATCTCGTCGTCGAAATCGGCTTCGGCACGCGCCGCGGCAAAGGCAAAATCCAAAACATTTTCAACGGTTTGCGCGAGGTCATGAGCGCTCATGTTGAGGCGCTCTATAACCTCGCGCGGCGCGGCGCCGAGCTCGTGAGTCAGGTCATTACGCAGGATATCGAGATAGCCAAGGAGAATTTGCGTGGGGGTGCGCAACTCGTGCGCGAGGTTCGCGAGCGACTCGAGCTGAACTCCGTGGTCCCAGCGCCGAGAAGCTGCTGCCGCACGGCGGCCCTGTCGGCCTCGTTTGGCCTCCAGCGTCCCGATTGGTGGAAAATATGCCACGTTCCCCCTTTTCGGTCTCTGCTCGCCTATTCATCAGAGCTCTAGAGCCGGGCGAGCTAAATCATTCAAACGATCTCGACCGTACGGGAACGGGACACCGCGTCCAATCAGAAAAACACTTAGAAGAATAAAGTAAAGTACCTAGACCGTGAGGAGAAATTGCTTAGAAGAACAGACCCAAACGGCAATTTGTCATGCGCACGCTAATATCGCGGCGCAAGTGCCCGGCGCTCCGTATCCGCATGCGGGAAACGGTCTAACGATATTGGCCGGGCGCGGTCTGAATTCAGGATGGTCGGGCGTTCGGACGGTGAGGAGAGATGACCGGCCGGAGCCGATGGGACTTCGGACGTCGATTGTAATCTGAAGCCGATAGTTCGCGGACGGCTTTTCGGCGATCCTCCCGAAGGAGACCTTTGCGTAACTCAACCGGGGAGGTGTGCAGGTGCCGAGGGCCAGATTCCTCGCGACGCGAGCCCTGCCGCACGATGTTCACGGTGCGAGATGCGTTGTATGTACGCGCTCGGAATTGCATCCCAGATAACGCGGAGATGGCACTCGATAAGAACCGCTTCCAACAACGATCAAGCGGGCTTGATTGGGTTGTTATCGACGGGAGTCGCAGCGGGAGTGGATTCGGCGGACTTCTGAACGGGCTTGCTGGTCTCGTCAGAATCGTTCATCGCCTTTTTGAAGTCGCGGATCGCCTTGCCGAGCGCGCCGCCGACGTCGCCGAGCTTGTTAGGCCCGAATATCACGAGCACGATCAGCAGAATGACCAGCAGATGCCACGGAGCTAAAAGGTCGCCCATATTGGTTCTCCGGCGGCCGGATGCGACCGCCCAAGTTAGAGTCTATATCCGCATTACGCGCAATGCCATCCGGGTTGCGATGCTACGCGATACGCGCCGCCGGCTCAGCGCCGCCGTTTACTCCAACGTCATCGAGCCGGTAGCGTTGCACTTTGCGGTAGAGGGTCGACAGATGAATGCCTAAAACTTGCGCGGCTTTCGCCTTGTCGCCTTCGGTTTTTTCCAGCACGCGCTTAATGTGCTCGCGTTCGAGTTCTTCGAGCGTCAGGCCGGAGCTTTCAAGGTTCGCGACGGCGGCGGTCGAGGGACTGCGCAGCTTGTCGGGCAGGTCGTGGGAGTGGATAACGTCGGTTTCGGCGAGGATCGCGGCGCGTTCGATGGTGTTTTCGAGTTCGCGCACGTTGCCGGGCCACGGGTAATTGATCAGCAAACGCATCGCGCCCTTCGAAAACCGCATGGCGCTGCGCACGAGCGATTTCTCTGATTTGCGCAAGAAATGGTTCGCGAGCAGCGGGATATCGTCCTTGCGGTCTCGCAACGGCGGAAGATTGATATTGATTACGTTAATCCGATAGAGCAGTTCTTCGCGAAAGCGTCCGGCCTTGACCTCCGCATCCAGATTGCGATTGGTGGCGCACAGCACGCGGACATCGAAGGCGATCGGATCATTCGAGCCGAGCGGATAACATTCCCGCTCCTGGAGGGCGCGTAGCAGCTTGACCTGGAGCGACAGCGGCATCTCGCCTATTTCGTCGAAGAAGACGGTGCCCTTGTCGGCCGCCTTGAGGAGACCGAGTTTGTCCTGTCCCGCGCCCGTGAACGCTCCTTTTTTGTAGCCGAACAATTCGCTTTCGAGCAGATTCTCGGGCAGTGCTCCGCAATTGATCGGCAGAAAACGTCCGCCGGACCGTTCGGAAGTGAAATGAATCGCGCGCGCGACCAGTTCCTTGCCCGTGCCCGATTCTCCCGTGATCAGGACACTGGAATCGGTGCGCGCGACTTTTTCCATCACGCGGAAGACCTGCTCGATGGCGTCGCCCTTGCCGATGATGTTTTCGAAGCGGTACTTTTCGCGCAATTCCTGGCGCAGATAGCGGTTTTCGCGGAACAGCGCCTTGGCCTCGAGCGCTTTGCCGACGACCGCTTTCAAATGCTCATTGGCAAACGGTTTGGTGATGTAATCGTAGGCCCCTTCGTGCAGCGCCTCGACAG
>JAJZAG010000151.1 GCA_021799555.1 Deltaproteobacteria bacterium
TGCGTCAATTTGACACTTACTCTATTGCCTCGCGCAGAATCGCGCAAGCGCGATTTCGTCCACGACCGCAGCCGTTATTGATGCGGAATGCGCACCCAAATCGAAGCGCCCTCGAAGAGCGCCGGCCCGGCCGCGCCCGCGACCCAGGCGCGTAACTCGAGGCCTGCGCTGAGCGTGAGCGCGAAGCCGTCGCCGTCGCGCTCGATTGCGACGATTCGCGCCGCGATCGCGTCGCCGTCTTCGCCCGCAGCCCCTGCGTCGCGAAGTTCCGCGCCTTCGGCGATGAGGGCCGGCGCCGCGCCGCCCGCCGGATCGACCTTTAGCACCATTGCGCGCGCACACAACGCGAGTCGGGCTTCGCCGTGTTCAGCGGGGCTGTTATCGGCGCCGAGGCTGGCGGTCTTGAGAAACCGCGCGACCATCGCGGAAGCGGGCTTCGCAAACACTTCCCGCGGCGCGCCGGTTTGGATCACCGCTCCGCCGATTAGAATCGCAACGCGGTCGCCG
Organism: Deltaproteobacteria bacterium; assembly: GCA_021799555.1. GTDB lineage: Bacteria > Desulfobacterota > Binatia > Binatales > Binataceae > JBARDN01. Next base: position 508 of record JAJZAG010000151.1, read on the forward strand.
AGCGCCAGCGCTTCGGAGAAACTGTGCGTAACGTGAATCGTCGTGGTGCCAAGTTCGCGATGCGTCGCGCGCAGTCGCTCGCGCAGCGCATGGCGCGAGTTCGGATCCAACGCCGCCATCGGCTCGTCGAGCAGCAGCAGCACGGGACTTGCCGCCAGCGCTCGAGCCAGCGCAACGCGCTGGCGCTCGCCGCCTGACAGTCCGCGCGGCATCCGGTCCAACAGCGGCTCGATTTCCAGCATCCGCGCGATCCGCGCGATCGCTCCCGCGCGTTCGGCGCGGGCGATGCGATGGGCTCCGTAAGTAAGGTTGGCGCGAACATCGAGATGCGGGAACAACAGGCTGTCCTGATAAAGGAACCCGATTCGCCGCGCCTCGGGCGCGCTCGCCGTAATATCATGCGCGTCCATAAGAATGCGTCCCGATGAAGGTTCGCGCAGTCCTGCGATCGTTTCGAGCGTGAGCGTTTTTCCGGCGCCGGTTGGCCCGAGGATGATCAAGTACTCGCCGTCACCGGCTTCAAGCGTGACCGGACCGAGGCGGAAATCACCCGCGCTGACGCGAATCTCTTGAAGCCGCAGCCGCATCGCGACGACACTAGCACGCCGCGCGCGCCGCTCCATCGCGTCGCGCAGGCGCGGGCGATGGCGCTCCGATGCCGCGATTTGCTACAGGCATCTTGAATGGCCGCGGCGCCGGCTTGTGCGGTGGACGCGTGGCAAGGAGTTAAAGTGATGGATGAAGTTCAGGATCGCGACATAATCGCCGCCGTGCGCGGGTTCGTCGAGCGCGAGGTGATTCCCTTCGCCTCGGACTTCGAACATCGCGACGAGTATCCGCACCCTATGGTCGCAGGGCTCAAGTCACTCGGTCTGTTCGGCGCGACGATTCCCGCCGAGCATGGCGGACTCGGACTTTCGTTCGCCACCTATGCGCGCGTGATGGAGGAACTGTCCCGCGGATGGATGAGCCTGGCGGGCGTGATCAACAGCCATCTCATCATGGCGTTCATCATCACCCATCACGGCACCGCCGCGCAGAAGGAGTACTTCCTGCCCGCGATGGCGCGCGGGGACAAGCGCGGCGGTCTTGCCTTGACGGAGCCGCATGCCGGCAGCGACGTGCAATCCATCCGCACAACCGCGGTCCGGCGTGGCGACGATTACGTCCTGAAGGGAAGCAAGATGTTCATCACCAACGCGCGCAACGGCACGATGCTGGCCGTCGCGGCCAAGACCGACCCGCTCGCGAAACCTGCATACGCTGGAATCAGCATGTTCGCGGTCGAGAAGAACGACGCGGGGCCGGCAGTCGGCGCCAATCTCAAAAAGCTCGGCTACAAGGGAATCGACACCTGCGAGGTCACGCTCGACGATCTCGCCGTTCCGGCGGCGAATCTGATCGGCGGCGCTGAGGGCCTTGGCTTCAAACAGGTCATGAGCGCGCTCGAAGTCGGGCGCATCAATGTGGCCGCTCGCGCGGTCGGAGTGGGGCAGGCCGCTTTCGAGACCGCGATCCATTACGCGCAGCAGCGGACCGCCTTCGGCAAACCGATCTGTGAGCATCAGGCAGTGCAGTTGCTGCTGGCCGACATGGGCACGGGCGTCGAGGCCGCGCGGCTGATGGTCGCCAACGCCGCGCGCAAGAAAGATGCGGGCGAGCGCTGCGACGTCGAGGCCGGAATGGCGAAGCTGTTTGCCTCCGAGGCGTGCGCGAAGATCTCACTCGATGCGATGCGCGTCCTGGGCGGCTATGGTTTCATGCAGGAGTTTCCGGTCGAACGCTTCTATCGCGACGCACCGCTGATGATGATCGGCGAAGGCACCAACGAAATTCAGGCGCTGGTCATCGCCCGCGGCCTGCTGGCGCGCTACCCCGCATAGGAAATCGCGGCACGATTACATCAGGGCGAACTCGTGCAGGGCGCGGGCGCACTCGGCGGGCTGCGTGAACATGATTTCGTGGCCGCACTTCACTACTTTGATCGCGGGGTTCTTTAGACGGCTTGAAAAGTGCGGATGCCAATTCGCCGCCCCGGCGACCGGGGTCGCGTCGTTCTCGCAGACAAGGTAGCCGGTCGGCACGCCCGAAGCGTGAAACGCTTTCATGGGAACCGGATCGATCGCCGGGCCCCAAGGCTGCGGGCATAGCGAGGCGTCGATCCATTTGCGCATTTCCGGCGGCACGTCGTTCATCAACCCTTCGTAAAACTGCGGACCCATCGCCTCGACCGGAAGCGATCGATCGGCCCGCGACGTAATCAGGTCGAGCATCGGCTTGGTCGCCGGGTTCGCCGGGTCGGTGAGGCGCTCGCCGTCGAGCGGGACTATTGCGCTGACAAATACGGTGCGCTTAATGCGTGACGCAATACGTGCAGTGACACCCGAAATGGTGAGTCCGCCAAGGCTGTGGCCAGCCAGCACGATCCCGCGTAGTTCGCGCTTTTCGATGAAGCGCACAACGCTATCGACGTAGGTTTGCAACGTTATCTTGGCGCGATCGGCATAATTCTGCCCATGCCCTGGGAGATCGACCGCATAGGCGCGGTCACCAAGCTTCTCAAGTTGATTCACAACAGCCGCCCAGCACCACGCACCGTGCCATGCGCCATGTACAAGCACGAATGTCTCAGCCATCGTAAGGATCCTCCACAATCCGTCACTAAACATAAACCTCTCTCGAGGTGCAATGCTTGGACCGATCATTGCGTCTTTCGGTCGTGGAGGCGGTGAGCATGGACGCGAAACAAATCTCGCTGGCGCATCGCGGCCTCGAAGCGAAAACCGCACATTTCATTCTCGCCATGGTCCTGAGCCTGTTGTTTGCGATCGTAACCTGGCGATGGGCGGCTTTGGTGAATCCGCGCATTTGGACGGTCTGGGAGGACTCCGGCGCCACCGTCAGTCAGCCGGTGGCATTCACGGCGCACACGCGCCGATCAGCCGGCAACGTCGCCCCAGTGAAACAATCAGGTGCGCGGCGGAAACAGATATCGAAGGCGATGCTTCTGCGGATGCTTGCGCTGGGATTTGCGGGATCGCGCGCGCGCTGAATCACGCCAATCAGCGCCGCGGCGTCACGACGCGAGCGGTGTAACGGGCTGTCCGTCGGCCAGATTGGCGGGGGGCGCGATGATCACCGTTTCGCCGCCGGATAATCCCTGCGTCACCTGGACTCCATCCTGAAATTCGCGGCCCAGTGAAATCTCGACGCGATGCGCCGCAGCGCCGCGTACCGTCCACACGTAGCTGCGCGATCCGTCGGTAACGATCGCCTTTTTCGGCACCAGGACCAGCGGAGATTCCTGCCGCGCCGGCGCCGCGACCAGGAACGTAACCTTTGCGCTCATTTCCGGCTTGATAATCGCGAGGTCGGGCTTGATGATATGGACCTCGACTTTGACCGTGCCTTTCTGACGGTCGGCCGCGGGATAAACTTTGACCAGCTTCGCGTCAAACGGTGTGCCGGGATAAGCGTCGAGCGTGACGACGGCGGGACTGCCGATTCCGACCTTGGCGATATCGCTTTCATTGATATCGACTTCGGCGCGCATGTCATCGGTATCGGCGAGCTGCGCGATATCGGTCATTCCCTCGTCAGAGGCGACCGCGTTTCCGTAGCTGATCATCGAGCCGACTTCGCGGTATTTCTTGAGGACGATTCCGTTTATCGGCGAGCGGATGAAGCACTGACTGACGTTGAACTTTGCAAACGCGATTTGGGCTTCGGCCTTTTTCAGATTGGCTTCGTCCACGGCGAGAGCGTTGACGGCCATGTCGTATTGATCGCGCGACTCGACGTGATTCATGTAGAGCTCGCGCTGGCGGGCGGCCTGCGCGCGCGCGAGCGCGACGTTGGCGACGGCGAGTTTGCGATCGGCGAGCGCCTGGTTCAGTTGGGCGACATAGTCGCGGTCGTCGATCTTCGCGAGCAAGTCGCCTTTCTTGACGTGCTGGCCTTCCTGAATCGGCTCTTCGACGATCTGGCCGAGAATCTGCGCGCCAATCGTGATGTACTTCTCGCGAGTCACGATATAGCCCGATCCGGTCAGGACCGCACCCGCCTGGCCGGGCTCGCGCATTGAGACGATGGCCGTCTGCACTTCGGTCGGACGGCCCAGAGTCTTCGTATAGACATAGTAGCCGGCGGCGGCGATCGCTCCGACCGCCGCCACAGCGATCGCGGCGGGAACGAGCCTGCTTCGGCGGGCGGTCTCGGCGCCGCGCTTTATCCGGAGCGACTCCAGCTCGCGAATATTTGGCGGTCGCGATTGTTCGCCGGCCATCTCGCTAGCTCCTTCTCAGCGCCTCGACTACGCGCATCCGCATCGCCTGCCGCGCGGGCAGCCATCCGCCGAAGACTCCCATCAGCGCAGAAAAGACCAGCGCCTCAAGCATGATCGCAAAGGTCACTCGGAAATTGAACGCCATCGTCGAGAAGGTGACGAAGTTTCCGAAGGTGGTCGAGAATCCATTGATCGGCATCGCCAGCAGGATTCCGATCGCGCCGGCCGCCGTTGCCAGGATTACCGACTCTATTAGGAAGCACAGCAGAACCGATCCCGGGCTGAACCCGAGTGCGCGCAGTGTGCCGATTTCCGAGGTGCGTGCTGACACCGCTGCGTACATCGTGTTCATCGCGGCGAACACCGCGCCGATGCCCATGACGATGGCGACGATCATGCCAAGCCAGTTCATCTGGCGTGCGACCACCGCTTGTTCCTTGTAGTACTCGGGCTCGGTTTCGGCCTGGAGATTGATTCGCGGGTCGTCGGCGATTCGGTTGATCAGCGCGTCCGTGTCGGCTCCTGGCGCCATCTTGAGCCGCACCGCTGCGTAGTAGGCGCCACGCTGCGCGTCGTCCTGCACATTATGGATATCGGCCCAGACCTCGGACTCGAACGAGCTTCCGCCGGCGCTGAAAATTCCGACAACTTTCCACGCGCCGCGTCCGAAATGCATTGTCGAGCCGACTTTCGCGTCGGCGTAGCGGCCCACCAGCCCCTTGCCGACGGTCACTTCGCCGAGCGCCGGACGAAACATCCGTCCCGCGATAATGTGAACCTTCGAATGCACCTCGAGCGCGATCGGCAGAACGCCGCGCACGACAATATTGTCGCTCGAGCCATGGGTGCGCCGCATCAGGACCTGCACCGGCAGCTCCGGCGAAATCATGGGATTTCCGGCGGGGTCGCGGCGAATCTGCGGCAGGAATTTCATCGCCTCGAACTGATCGAGATTGATCGCTGAGTAGGTTTCGGTGGTTGCGCCCTTGCGCAGCACGATCATGTTGTCGGATTCGCCGGTATCGCTGATCATTGTTCCCAGCCCCGCGACCATTGCCATTGTGACGACGAATACCGCCACCACCAAGGCGATTCCGCCCGCAGTCATCCCCGTCGAGACGCGGCGCACGAGCAGGCTGCGCACGTTGTATTTGAGCGGAATCGCCATTTCACGCCACCATCCGCAGCGCATCGACGATATTCTGCCGCGCCGCCGCGCGCGCCGGCACCCACGCGCTCGCAAGTCCAATCAGCGCCGCGACGACGAGAGTTTCGGCAAGGATCGACGGCGGCATCCTGATGTCGCTGAGCGGTCCGAGCGCCACAGCACCGACCGTGAATATCTTGAGGACGATAAACGCGGCGCCGCATCCGATGATTCCGCCGGCCAATCCGATTATCAACGACTCCGAGAGCAGCAGACCGAGAATCGTGCCCGACGGAAAACCGATCGAGCGCATCACGGCGATCTCGGCGCGCCGTTCGCGAATCGACATCGCCGCCGTGTTCGCGGCGACCAGCCCGATCGTCAGCACCACGATAAAGCCCAGGATTTCGGCGAGCCGGAAAAACGTGCGGAAGTTGTCCATGAAGCTGCCGATGAATGCTGTCTCTGATTCGCTGCGCGTCTCCGCCGACGAGTTGGCGAATTCTCTATCGAGCGCCGTGATCACCCGCGGCACGTCCACCGAGCTGTCGACGCGCACCCAATAAACATCTACCAGTCCCGGCCTGCCGGCCGCTTCCTCAAGATAGTCGCGGCGGAAAATAAGGAAGTTCGGCGGCGCGCTTCCGCCCCGCATCACGCCGACGATATCGAGTGTCAAGTTGAGCGGATACATCGTGCCGCGCAGGATGATCTGCTGCCCGACGTGCAGATGAAACCGCTTCATCGTGCCGGGGCCGACCAGGCACGCGGTGCGCAGCGTCTCGAATTTTTTCCAGGCTTCCTTCGACACGCCCCAATCCGGCCACATCGCCTCGGCGGTGTCGGGATCGACGGCCAGGTTGGGAAACTGGTCGCTGACTTCGTGATAGACGCCGCCGAACCAGCTTTCAGGCGTCACCGCCACGACGTGTGGGGTCGCCGCGATGCGCTGCTTGTACGCCTCGGGCATCGCGTACGCCAGCCCAGCCTTGTTGTGACATACAATGCGCTCTGACGACGCGCTGTCCGCCAGTACCTGATTGGCGACCGCCGGCAGGCTCACCAGCGCCGAGAAGATGAACAGCGATACCGCGATCGAGAAGATCGTCAGAATCGTGCGCCGCCTGCTGCGCGTCAGATTCTTGAGCACCAGTGCGACGTATTTCATGGCCGTTCCGATGAGAGGGTTCGATTAAGCCTGAGCCTGCGCGCTCTCGGCGCGCGCGGGTCCGCCTTTGCCGTCCTCGATCCCGACCAGAATTCCCTTGTCGAGCCGGTACACCGTATCCACAAATCGTTCGGCGCGCGGATCGTGCGTCACCATCACGATCGTGCGATTGAACTGGCGGTTCAAATCGGTAAGCAGGTTCAGGATTTCCTCGGCGGACTTTGCGTCGAGATCGCCGGTCGGCTCGTCGGCCACCACGATCGTTGGGTCGGTCACGAGCGCGCGCGCGATCGCGACGCGTTGCTCCTGGCCGCCCGAGAGCTGGCGCGGATAGTGGTCCATCCGGTCCGCAAGCCCGACGATCCTCAGCGCGGTTTCAACGTGCTCGCGCCGTTCGGCCTTGTCGAGCGGAGTCAGCAAAAGCGGCAACTCGACGTTCTCAAACGCGGTTAGAACCGGGATCAGATTATAGAATTGAAAGATCAATCCGATATGGCGCGCGCGCCAAGCGGCGAGGTCGCGCTCCTTCATCCCGGTGATCTCTTCGCCGCCGACCGAGACGCGGCCCGAGGTCGCGTGATCGATTCCAGCGATCAGGTTGAGCATCGTGGTCTTGCCCGAGCCCGAGGGTCCCATGATCGCTACGAAGCGGCCCTCGGGTACCTGGATCGTAACGTCGTCGAGCGCGCGGACCTCGAATTCGTCGCGCCGGTAGATGCGGACGACGTGCTCGAGGTCGATTGCGAATTTTACGTCCATCTGCGGTGCTCCCCTGCGATTTCTCGCGCGATCGATTACCTGAACGCTATCTTCCCGCCGCCGCCGCGGGCACGGGCCGCGAGCGCGCGCGGCGAATTGGCGTTAGCTGACGTTTGAGCTGCGTCACGAGCCGGGCTAGTACCTCGACTTTCGCGGCGCAGACCGCAAGACCGATCTCGACCACGATTCTGTGGTAGGGACTGTCGCCCTGGCGTTTCATTTCGGCGCTGAGCGCAGTCAGGATGCGCACCGCCTCGGCGTCGTCGCGCGCGACGCGCGCCATGTGCGCCAGCGCGGCGTCGGGATCGTGATGCGCGAAATAAATCTTGACCTGTGATTCATCGAACACATACACGGGCTGCGCAGGCTCGCGCAGCGTCTTCATAAACCACGCGCGGCCCGCCGGTGAGATCGCGTAAACCTTGCGCGTGCGGCGCCCCGTCCGCTCGGTGCGCATCGTTACCATCGCGTCGCGCGCGAGCTTCTTGAGGGCGGGATAGAGCGAGCCGTCGCTGACCCGATAGAAGAAGCCAATCGGATCCTGAAAGCGCCGCTTCAGGTCGTAGCCGGTCATCTCCGACTCCATCAGGAAACCCAGGATCGGAAATTTCACGTCAATTCGCGGCGCAGACCGGTCCGGTTCAATCGGTACGGCGGCCCGCGCTTCAAATCCGGATTGCGGCCGCGCCGCGGCCATCTTCGAGCCGAATTTTCGCATTACGCTCAACCCAATAGCTCGACTTGAGATAACGAGTCAATCTATCCGGCGCCATACGGTCCACGGCCTGAACGCGAGC
>JAJZAG010000152.1 GCA_021799555.1 Deltaproteobacteria bacterium
CTTGATTCCCTCGGTATGCGCGAGCACGGTGCGCGCTTCCTTGAGACCCGACAACTTGCCGCTCGGCAGATCGATCTGCGTGATATCGCCGGTGATTACCGCCTTCGAGTTGTAGCCGAGCCGCGTGAGAAACATCTTCATCTGTTCGGAGGTCGTGTTCTGCGCCTCGTCGAGGATGATGAAGGAATCGTTGAGCGTGCGGCCGCGCATGAAGGCGAGCGGCGCGACTTCGATCGTGCCGCGCTCGAGCATCCGCCGCGCGCGATCGAAATCGACCATGTCGTGCAGCGCGTCGTAGAGCGGGCGCAGGTAGGGGTTGACCTTCTCGGCCAGGTCGCCGGGTAGAAAGCCGAGCTTCTCGCCCGCTTCGACGGCCGGCCGGCACAGCACCATCCGCGTGACCTGATTTTTCATCAGCGCCGCCAGCGCCATCGCCATCGCAAGATAAGTCTTCCCGGTTCCAGCGGGGCCGATTCCGAATACGATATCGTGCGCGCGAATCGCGTCGATGTACGCCTTCTGGTTGAGCGACTTCGGCGAGATCACGCGCTTGTGCGCAGAAACGTAGATCGTGTCGAGGAAGATGTCTTTGAGTTCGGCGTTGCGATCGCCGCGCAGGATGCGCAGGGCGTATTCGACGTCGCTCGGGTAGACCGGGTAACCGCGCTTGAGGAGATCGTAGAGCTCGCTCAGCACCTTGCTTGCGAGCGCCTGCTCGGGATGCGGGCCCGCAATCTTGAGCGTGGTGCCGGCGCCGCTGATTCTGATTCCCAGCGCGGTCTCGAGCGTGCGCAGATGCGCGTCGTGCTGGCCGAGCAGGTCCGTGAACAGGCGCGGATCGTCGAAGTGGAGTTCGAGCGAATCGTGCGAGTCGCGGAGATCGTGCGGCTCACGCGAGTCGTGATGGGAAGTTTCTGAAATCGCCTCGCCTCTTGCGCCGCAGCCGCGGCGTCGTGTTCATCCTAATCGATCGCGGCGCAGTTGTGAATCCGAAGACGGGAAAGAAACCGCGGATTTCACAGATTACGCGGATTGTCCTGTCCGGTGCGCCGCGCGCCGGACAGGACGAATGCGTTTAGATCTCTGAATCTGTGAAATCGGCGTAATCTGCGGTTACTCTTTATTTTATTAGCTCCGCGACTTTGTCGAGCGCCTCGTCGAGTTTCGCGGCGTCGCGGCCGCCCGCCTGCGCCAGCTCGGGGCGTCCGCCGCCAGTGCCACCGACGATCGGCGCGATCTGCTTGATCACGTCGCCGGCTTTCACGCGGCCGCTCAGGTCGGGCGTCACCGCGACGAGCAGGGCGACCTTGCCGCCGCCGCAGTCCGAGCCGAGCGCGATCACCGCCGATGGATATTTCTGGCGCATCCGGTCGGCCATCTCGCGCATCGCGCGCGGATCGATTCCGTCGGCGCGGCGCGTGACGATCTTGATACCGCCGGCTTCACGCACGCGTTCGTCGGTGGCGGCGCCGCCGCTTGCGAGTTTCTGTTCGAGCGCGCGGAGTTTCTTTTCAAGCTCCTTTTCACGCGCGAGGATTTTCTCCAGCCGCTCGAGCGCCGCCGAATCGCGCGCGCCGAGTTTGCCCGCGATCTCGTCGAGGAGCTTCTCCTGACGCCGGATCGATTCGAGCGCGCCCTGTCCCGTCACCGCCTCGACGCGGCGCACGCCTGCCGCGACTCCCGACTCGGCCTCGAGCTTGAAGAAGCCGACGTCGCCGGTGCGCGTGACGTGCGTGCCGCCGCATAGCTCGACCGAGAAATCGCCCATCCGCACCACGCGAACGCGATCGCCGTACTTGTCGCCAAAGAACGCGAGCGCGCCTGCCTTAAGCGCGTCGTCGTAAGCCATCTCTTCGACCGTGACGGCGGCGTTCTCACGGATGCGCGCGTTGATCTCCTCTTCGATCTCCAGCAATCGCTCGGCACCCACCGGCCCCTGATGCGCGAAATCGAAGCGCAGCCGCTCCGGCGCAACCAGCGAGCCCGCCTGATGCACTCCCGTGCCGAGAATATCGCGCAGCGCGTAGTGCAGGATGTGCGTGGCGGAATGGTTGAGCATCGTCGCATCGCGCCGCGTCCGATCGACGGTGAGCGTGACGCGCGCGCCGAACTGCGCTTCGTGCAGATCGCCTCGCAACAGGTGCCCCATATGCACGATGAGTCCATCTCGCTTACGGGTTTCGCGAACCTCAAAGATAGCGCCGGTTTCGAGTGCAATCACGCCGCGATCGCCGATCTGGCCACCGCCTTCGGGATAGAAGGGCGTTTCTGCGGTAACTAGCTCGACTAGTTCATCGGTACCACTCTCCGAGCTCGTGCCTCTGCCTACCAACTCGGACTCAGCCGAATAGCGTGCATACCCAATGAACTCGGATCTCGCATTCGCTCTAGTGGCAAAGCTCCTGTCGTGCACTTGTGGTTCAAGGCGGTCAGTACGCGAGCGGGCGCGCTGCTCTTCCATGAGGTGCTCGAAGGCTTTCGTATCGACGGCGATTCCGTCGTTGCGCAAAACGTCCTCGGTCAGATCGAGCGGGAAACCGTAAGTATCGTAGAGCTTGAACGCGACTTCGCCGGGAAGGGTTTTGCCGCCGGATTTCGCGAGCCGTGCGCGCTCCTGCTCGATCAATTCGAGTCCGCGATCGAGCGTCTCGCCGAAGCGTGCTTCCTCCTGGGTGATCGCCTCGCCAATCTTCGCGCTCTTCTCGCGAATCTCCGGATACGCCGCTCCCATCGCCTCGGCTACGCCCGCGACCGCCCTCGCGAGGAATGGGTGATGAATCCCGAGATAGCGGCCGTGGCGCGCCGCCCGGCGGATAATCCGGCGCAGCACGTACTCGCGATCGCTGTTACCAGGCATCAAGCCCTCAGCGATCAAAAAGCTCATCGTGCGCGCATGGTCTGCGATTGCGCGGAACGAGATGTCGGTTTCCGGATTCGCGCCATAGCGGGCGCCGTCGCCGATCTCTCTCGCCGCCACTTCGATCTTCGCGATGATCGTCTGGAACAGATCGATATCGTAGTTGCCGAGGACCTTGCCGGTTTCGAGGCTTTGCAGCGCCGCGGTTACGCGTTCGAGGCCGGTGCCCGTATCGACGCACTTCATCGGCAAGGGAGTCAGTTTGCCCGATGCGTCGCGATCGTACTGGATGAAGACGAGGTTGCCGAGTTCGATAAACCGTTCGCATCCGTCAACGTTGACGCCGCATCCGACGCCCGGATGGCTCGCGCCATCGCAGGCCGCCGCGCCGCGATCGATATCGATCTCCGAGCATGGGCCGCATGGGCCCGTGTCGCCCATCTGCCAGAAGTTCTCCTTGTCGCCGAAGCTCATGATCCGCTCGCGCGGCAGCACGCCCATCTTGAGCCAGATTTGCCGCGCCTCGTCGTCGTCGTTATGGACCGTTGCGTAGAGCAGCTTCGGATCGACGCCCCATACTTTGGTGACGAGCTCCCAGTGCCACGCGATCGCCTCGGTCTTGTAGTAATCGCCGAACGACCAGTTGCCGAGCATCTCGAAGAAGGTGTGATGGTAGGTGTCGCGCCCAACCGCTTCGAGGTCGTTGTGCTTGCCGCTGATGCGCAGGCATTTCTGGCAATCCACGACGCGCTTGTCGGGAGGGGTGCGCACGCCCAGGAAGTAGTCCTTGAACGGCACCATCCCGGCGTTGACGAACAGCAGCGTCGGATCGCCCTTCGGGATAAGCGAGAACGAGGGCACTACCGTATGGCCGCGCTCCTTGAAGAAGTCGAGGAATGACTGACGTACTTTGGCGGTTGTCCAGCGCATGGGGTGCTTATGATAGCCAAGCGCGGGATTTCTGCCCACTGGCGGCGCGGGGCGGTCTGGCGATGGGTTCGTTTGACGGAATTTGGAGCGGGTGTCGCCGAGGAAGTCCGCGCCGGTGCGCGAGAATTTGGCGCTCGCGATGGGTTTGAAGGTGCGAAAATGTTCCGCGTCGCGATCGCCGATTGCGAGCCGCGACGAGGCGGGCGCGGCTTGCGTGGCGGGCGGCAGCATAATCCGCTAATCCCGGCGATTGCAAAAAATCGCAATCGCCCCGCCGACCCGCGCGTTTCCAGAGGCTCCAGGCTCGCCGACGAACAAGTCGCCGCGGTCGCGGGAAAGTGCAGTTGGCGCGCTCCTGGAGGCGACGATCGTTCGCGCACGGCGCCGAGAAGTCGGCGCGCGGGTGATGGCGCTCGATCGGGCGCGGGGGCTTTGGCGGAGAACCTCCATGGGGATAGTTCTACACAACTTTTGCGGCGGCATAAGGCTGAACTGTTCAGCCATGAACAAACGTGGCTATGAATCGATATACCCTCACGCGCGCAATGGGCTTTGACTTTTAGTTAAAGTATTACTTGAACTGCCGATTGGGCTCATTCGATGCGCCGGCGCCTTATGCCTCCCGATTCGAGCTGGGGGCGGATTCAACCATTCACTGATGCGGAGTAGGGCGCCGCTGACAGATTCGCGCATCGCGTAGCGGAAGCACTATCGGCGGTCGGAGCGGAGAAAAATCATCGCGGGCGGGACGGTTCAAATATCAGGACGATGCGTCATACGCGCTTGTGCGGCGCTCAGGAATTCAGCGGCTTCGTGTCGGGGGCCGGATGTGCTGTCACTTTGGCGTCCGGATGCGACGGCACCGCGACAGTTACGGCCGCGGCGGCGACTCCCGGCGGGAGCACGACGCCGAGCGTGTAGCCGTGGCCGAGCGCGCCTTGGATCTTCGCTATCGCCGTTGGGAACTCGTCGTTGGTTGCGGTGTTGTTGCCGGTATCGTCGCCGGAGGCTGTCGGTCGGACGACGTAGGCGTTGCCGCCGGTCGCGGATGCAAATTCTTTCAGGGTCCGCGCATCGACGCGATCGATGTCGCCGCCATTTATTACGAACGGCCCGATCGCCAGGCTCCCTGAGTCCGGCCGTACGTTGGGATCGCCGATGCCGACGAGGAACAGTTGCGCACCGCTGCGCTTCACTTTGGCAATTGCTTCGTCCTTCGTCGCAGTGCTCTTGTTGTCGATCCCGTCGGTGATCAGGATAATCGCGCGCGCCGGATAGTGCGCGGTTTTCCGTTCGGCATCGACCGCCTTGTCGATCGAATCGTAAATTGCTGTTTCGCCGTTGGCCCGCAGGATCGACAGCTTCCCCGCAGCCAATAGATGATCGGTTGTGAAAGGTTGAATGAGGTAGGGCTGGTCGGAGAACGCGATTATCGCAATTTCGTCGCAGGAATTGAGCTTGCCGATGAAACCGCCGAGAGCCCGCGTCACCGTGGGCAGTTTGGGATGCATGCTGCCGGAAGTATCGATCACCAGGATGATCGACTCGGGCGCTGCGCCGGCATCGTTGTGGAAATAGGCAACCGGCAGGCTCTGCGCCGCGGAGTGAACCTCGAAATCCGATTGCTTCAGAGACGCGACAAGCGCGCCGCTCGTATCCGTGACCGTCGTCGTGAACTCTGTGAACCCGGGCCTGCTCACTAAGTCGGCAGGCGCGCCGTCCGGGACGGGGCATAGCTTCAGGGGCGCGGTCGCGGCTCTCGCCGCGGCTGGATAATCCGGCGTGCCGGAACTTTGTTGCTGGGCCGCGCATCCGGCGAGGGCAGCCAGTAGTACGAACTGGAAGAGCCATGACAGTCGAGCGGATCGCATCGGCAATATCCCTTTGCTGACCACGAATTGTGTACTGCCATACCACAACCTGATTCGGGCGCGGTAGCCGTGCGCGCCTGCGTGTGAATCTCCCTCGCGCTCGAATGAGAGGGGATGTGCGTTAGGGAAGCTCTGCACGACCCGTCCGGGCAAAATTCGAGAGCCGGCGCGATCGGACGCGTTCCTCGCAACGCCGGCTCACTGGTCTGCCCCCCGAAAACTCTGCCAATTTGAGGTAGAGTCCGTCGCCTGATGATCTGCCCCGCGAAACTAGGGCAGCTGGGCTGTAGTATCGAGCGGGGTAATAATACAATCCTGTCCCGTCGTTTTCACGACCGGTGAACTGATACGGATTGGTGCTGGTATCTGATTCCGTGGTGTCGCCGAACGGATCATACGTGTAGCTGGCTGCGAGGCCGCCTGCTGAGTTCGCCAGCGCCAGCGTGCGGCCGAGGGCGGTCTGTCAGGTAGCTGCTCGCGCCCGACGCATCGGTGCGCTGGAGGTATTCGTCGATTCCGAGTCCTGTCAGCATCGCGGTCTTCGGCCCGACGGATCCGTCGCGATGGCGTCCGCTCGGCCAGGCCCGGACCTTCCAAGCCGCAAACCAGAGGCGCTCATCGTCAATCAGGCCGCCCACGCCGTCGCCTCTGCCGCCTCATCGACTCAAACCGATACCCAGCGCGCCTGAGAACTTTCTCCGCTCAAATCGGCCGAACTCGCCAAACGAGCGCAATCCCTCAGGCAACCTCGTCGTTAAGCTCCTTAAAATCAAGCCATCTTTCCCGCGCGCGTGGCCGCTGCGGCGCCGAATACCGATGCCACATAAACGTACGAGACACGCCATCGGCGGCGTAAAATCCTCAGCATCGCCGGCGACCAACCGCAGAGCGTTCGGCCGCATCAGGTGCGCCGTAGATCGAACGCTATCGCGACGGCGACGCTAATTTCCCGCATCCGGAACCCTGGATTGCGTGCTGACGGACCCAAGGCATTCGTTGGTCGAACCTTTACCCCCAGGCGCCGGAGCACCCACCGGATGCTGGCCACATACGGCGGAATCGCACTGGCCGGCAGGCGTTATCACGGCAGAGTCCGCATCGACCGCCTCGCCGTTCAGGTCCTCGCCCATCGGGCAAATGCAGGTTGCGGTTCTGACGCCGCGGATTTTTTTCTTGTCGATCGTGCAGGCAAAGCTGAAACAGTTCGCGAACGATGCGCCATCGCCGTCGCTCGCCGCGCAAACCTGCATCGACACCGCCGATTTCGCAGGCTTACGGCTCCAATTTGTGGCGGCCTGTGGAATGTTACTTTTCGGCCAGTAGAGTGACCATACCTGCCCTTTGCCGGGAGCCTTGCAGTCTCCCTGCATATTGCCGCCGTTTACGTCCGCGATCGCCGGTCCGTCGAAGACGGGACAGGTGCATGCGGCCGCTGGAAACGTTGCGGTTGCAGGACCATTCGCCGTGTTCACATCGATCGTGCCTCCGGTCGGCGTGCAGGTCGAGGCTGCGCACAGTGCGTAGGGACCTTTACATATTCGGAGGCCATAAAGAACGTTAACGAGATTGGAATTCGAGGAAGTGAGTGGAGCTTGAGCATGTGCGGAGCCTGCGAACGATCCGACGATCAGCAGTATGGTCGCGGCAGCCAGGTAACGACCCATCAGAATGCCCTCCTTATCTACGTCTACGACAATCGGAATAAAGCCGAATTCCCGTTTTGTCCCTCTCCAGCGCCTAGTTCGCAGGATAGTACAAATTACCTGCACCCTGTAAATCGGTCCGCTTGAAATGCGAATTTGTTCGGCTCGTCGGCGTACCCGAAAGGTACAGGCGACGAGGTTCCGGCCGGTGCTCAAGACAGACTGAATTGGCTGGAACATCATCGGCGCGCACTGCAAGTCAGCCCGGCGTTGGCGCACCCGGTTTAATCAGGCGGCGGTCCGGCGCTTCTGGCATGGCGCAGTCAGCTATTTTTCCGCATGCCACGCGCGGGGTGGCGGCACTCCGCGGTTGCACCGCGTTATGGGTCGCAGCGTGAATCGCCGGTGGCGGGATGCTTGGTAGAATCGAGGTGAGTGTTTCCCGGTTACCGCCGCTACCGGTTTACGCATGCGTCAGCCTTGCGCGACAAAGACTGCCTGCTCGAATGCGGCGCGCTCAAGAAGTGAAACCGCCCACAACGCACACAACACGGCGTTTCTTACCTATAAAGCACCGTTTCGTCTGCTCTCACCTCTTTGTTCTGCAATAGTTAACTTATTGTTGACTTTTACACTAACCAGGAGTGTAAAATAGCAACATGGACGCAAAGGGGACTTCTATGATACCGCCGCGATTTCTCCGCAGGGACCGCGATCTGTGAAGGATTGGAGGAAGCTGGCTTGAGACGGCGCACGGAGAACTGTTGGCGTGCCACGCAGTGCTCTCATTCGAGTGAACGGCGTGGTGATCGCTTTGACGGCTTAAAGCATGGCCACCTTTGCCCGAAGGAATCTCTAATTGTTCAAGCCGACGCAAGGAAAGTGCGGTGGAAACCCGATGCGTTGACGGATTGGCGGTTCGTACCCGAACCGCAAGAGGTCGTGGGCGCAGGGCTGTTGGGTGGGGAGGACGTCGCGAATCCTGCCTGGGTGTCAGAATGGACGGGGAATTCGGTGGTCACGAACTCCAACTCGTCGCCGAGGTTGCCCGCGCGATCGCGGGATCGATCGATAACCTGTCCGGCAAGTGGCTGGCAGCCGTAGAAACCGATTCGGCCGACTGGTACGGCTTGCGCTCCTCGAGCGCGTTTAGGTTGAAGCTTCGCGAGCTGCTCAGGCGCGGAAACCAGTGCCTGAGTGCAGGTGAAATCGATGGATTTCTGCGGACCATTAAGCTTGCCTACGAGCGGGTCCGGATGCATTCGGGCACCGGGAACGCGGGTGGGTTGCTCGATCCGGAGCGGATCGTCGCCACGGTGTCGGCGGCCTGGAGAGTGCTGGATGAGGAGATAAACGTA
>JAJZAG010000153.1 GCA_021799555.1 Deltaproteobacteria bacterium
TTCGCGCGCAAGCCGCGCCGCATCCTGGGTCCCGGCGCTATTTTCGTCCTTTGCTTCCCGCTCGGCCATTCGGCAATCCCCGTGCGCCTGCGTGTGATCGGAAATCTCCGGGCGGCATCCGCCCCGCTAAGGCGCGGCGAACCATAGCACCGAAAGAGGAGGCAGCTCGATCGAGATCGAATGTTCGAACTCGTGCCAGGGCTGCGCCTGCGCTTCGACTCCGCCCAGGTTGCCAACGTTGCCGCCACCATAGACGGCGGCATCGGTGTTAAGAATTTCGCGGTACCATCCCGGTGACGGCACGCCGACGCGGAAGCGGCTGCGATGCACCGGCGAGAAGTTGCACACGCATACGATTTTCGCCCCGCTCGACGGCGCGATACGGATGAAAGCAATCGCGTTGTCGGCGGCGTTGTCCGCATCGATCCATCGGAAGCCCGACGGGTCAGTGTCCGCCTCCCATAGCGCCGGATACTGCCGGTAGATCTGATTGAGATCGCGCACCAATGCGCGCATGCCGCGATGCGCCGGGTAGCCGAGCAGATGCCATTGCAGGCTCGAATCGTGGTCCCATTCCCACCACTGCCCGAACTCGCTGCCCATGAACAGATGCTTCTTGCCCGGCCGCGCCCACATGTATCCGTACAGCGCACGCAGATTCGCGAACCGCTGGTCGATGCTTCCCGGCATCTTGTCGAGCATCGCACGCTTGCCGTGAACGACTTCGTCATGCGACAGCGGCAGCACGAAGTTTTCGCTCCACGCGTAGAGCATCCCGAAGCTCAGGTCGCGATGGTGCCATTTGCGGTAGATGGGATCGAGCGAGAAATACTCCAGCGTGTCGTGCATCCATCCCATGTCCCATTTGAATCCGAACCCGAGTCCGCCGACGAAAGTCGGACGGCTCACTCCCGGCCACGCGGTGGATTCCTCGGCGATCATCACGATGCCGGGATTGAGCGCGTAGGCCTGTTCGTTGAGCGCGCGCAGAAAATTGATCGCTTCAAGGTTTTCGCGCCCGCCGTATGCGTTTGGAATCCAGTCGCCGTTACGCCGCCCGTAGTCCAGATAGATCATCGAGGCGACCGCGTCGACGCGCAATCCGTCGGCGTGAAACTCACCGAGCCAATAGAGCGCACTCGCGATCAGAAAGCTTCGCACTTCGTTGCGGCCGTAATTGAAAATATAGGTGCCCCAGTCCGGATGATTCCCCAGCCGCGGGTCTTCGTGCTCGTAGAGCGCGGTGCCGTCGAAGCGGCCGAGGCTGAATTCGTCCTTGGGAAAATGCGCAGGCACCCAGTCGAGGATTACGCCGATTCCGCGTCTATGCAGCTCATCGATCAGGTAGCGCAGGTCGTCCGGCTCACCGTAGCGCGCAGTCGGCGCGAAATAGCCGCTCACCTGATAGCCCCACGAGCCGGTGAACGGATGCTCCATCACCGGCAGCAGCTCGACGTGGGTGAACCCCATTTCGTTCACGTAGTCGCCGAGCAAGCCGGCAATCTCGCGGTAGCTGAGCGATCGATTTCCATCCTCGGGAACCCTCCGCCACGACCCGAGGTGCACCTCGTAAACCGACATCGGCAGGCGGCTCGCGTCGCGCCGCGCGCGTGCCGCCATCCATTCGGAATCACCGAACTTGTAGCTCGATTGATAGACGATGGACGCCGTGTTCGGCGGCGCCTCCATCCGCATCGCGTACGGATCGCTCTTGAGCAACAGCGACCCGTCAGCCGTGCGAATTTCGTACTTGTAAAGCGTTCCTGCTTCGAGGCCTGGAATGAACAGCTCCCAGATTCCCGATCCGCCAAGCACCCGCATCATGTGCAAGCGTCCGTCCCATCGGTTGAAGTCGCCGACCACGCTGACGCTGCGCGCGGTCGGCGCCCACACCGCGAAGCTCACGCCGGATATTCCGCCCCACTCGAGCGCGTGCGCGCCAAGTTTCTCCCATGCGCGCTGATGCTTTTGTTCGCCCCAGAGGTACAGGTCCAGATCGCCAAGCGTCGGCAGAAATGAATACGGATCGCGCCCGGTCACGACTGCGCCGTCAGGATA
This sequence comes from Deltaproteobacteria bacterium, assembly GCA_021799555.1. GTDB lineage: Bacteria > Desulfobacterota > Binatia > Binatales > Binataceae > JBARDN01. The sequence continues at coordinate 2,059 of JAJZAG010000153.1, forward strand.
ATGGACTTCGAGCCGATACGGGAAGACTTCCGTGCGGTCAGCAACGACGGCTTCGAACAATCCGGTCGCATCCCGCTGAGCCATCTCATGGCGCACCGACGCGTCCATGAGCAGAAATATCCGCGACGCTCCCGGACGTAACGCACGCACGATTACGCCGCCGCCCTCGGGATGCGCGCCCAGAATCGAGTGCGGGTCCGGATGCTCGAGCGCAAGCAACCGCTCGAGGTCGGTGCGCGGCGCGGCGACAGGTTTGGCTTGCTCCGCCAGATTCATGGTCCTCATTGCCGATCTGAAACTTTATCGCGATCTGTGCCCCCTGAGATTCTAGATGAACGCGCGGGCGCGCGCATCGCCCGCCGTCGCTATCGCATGAGACGCGAAGCGCGGTAATCTTTCAACAAAGCTTGCACCCGGGAGAATTTCGCCGATGGCATCGACGCCCAATCCGCCGCCGCGCAGTAACGCCAATCCGTTCGACCCGATGATGGGGCAGCTCGAGGAGCTCGAACCGGGCCTCGCGATGTTCCACGGGTTCGCCAACGTCGCCTTCGCATACGGGCGCGGCGAGATGATAGCCGCCGACACGAGCTCGCGCGCGATGGGCGCGCGGGCGATCGAGGCAATTCGCAAAGTCACCGACGAACCCGTCACTGTGATCGTGTACACGCACGGCCACGGAGACCATGCATTTGGCACCGAGGCATTCATCGCCGACGCGCTCGCGCGCGGCTACCCGCGGCCGAAAATCTGGGCGCACGAAGATTTGCGCGGACGCTTCAAGCGCTACGCGCGGACCGCGGGGTGGCAGTCGCATATCAACCGGCTGCAGTTCGGTGCGACTTCGCAAGCGGTCGCCGGAATCTTCAAAGAAGATTCGTACCATTATCCCGACCTGACATTCCGCGGGATGCAGTTGCTCGAACTCGCGGGCGAAGCCGTCGAGCTTCATCACGCGCTCGGCGAAACCGATGACGCCGTATGGGTATGGCTGCCGCTCAGGCGAGTCGCGATGGTGGGCGATTTGATCGTCTCGTCGCTGCCGAACACCGGCAATCCGAACAAGGTGCAGCGCTACACGCTGGAATGGGCCGAGGCGCTCGAAAAGATCGCAGCCCGAAAGCCGAAATACGTCCTGCCCGGCCACGGTCCCGCATATCGCGGCGAGGCCGAATGCCAGGAGCTGCTACTCGATACCGCGCGCGCGATGCGATTCATCCACGATGCAGTTATTGCGCGCCTGAACGCCGGACAGTGGCCGGTCGATATAATCGAAGCGGGAATCGAGTTGCCGCGCGAGCTCGCCGAAAAGCCGTTTCTGGCGCCGGTCTACGGATGCGTCCCGTTCGTGGTGCGCGACGTGATCCGGCGCTACGCGGGATGGTGGTCGGGGGAGCCGTCGCAGATGTTTCCGGCGCCGCGCACAGAGCGAGGGCGCGATATCGTCGCGCTATGCGGGCGTGACGCGCTGCTGCGCCGCGCCAAAGAGCTGCAGGCAGCGGGCTATCTGGAGCGAGCGTTGTCACTGGCCGAAATCGCACACAACGCCGACGGAGATGATCTGGAAGCAATCGCTCTCAATGCAGAAATCCTGGAGGCGATGGCGTCGGTCGAGCGCTCTTTCATCGCGCGTAATTTCTTCGCCGGCGCCGCCCGCGCTCTGCGCGAACGTCTCAAGCCGTAAGTGCTAGCGCACGCTCCTCAATGCGCGACCGCTCCGGGCGAAGCGCGGACCGCGCGCTGGTAGGCCCATTGCCGGATGTGATTGATCTGCTCCTTCATCGCGAGCGACAGCGGTACCTTGCCCAGCGCGGCGGCGACCAGACTGTCGGTCGTGATCTCCTGGTTGGTCAGACGCGCCGTCGTCAACGCCGATATCACGCACTGCTCGATTTCGGCGCCAGTCCACCCACGCGTGAACTCTAAAATCTGGCTCAGATTGATTTTAGACAGATCCACCCCACGGCGGCTCAAATGGACTTTGAATACGGCCAAGCGTTCGTCGTCGTTCGGCAAATCGACGAAAAAGACTTCGTCGAAACGGCCTTTGCGGATCATCTCCGCAGGCAGCAGATCGATCCGGTTCGCAGTCGCGGCAACAAAGAGCCCCGGCTCTTTTTCCTGCATCCAGGTCAGGAAGAACGCGAAGATGCGGCCCTGCTCGCCGGCACTGTCGGTCGAAGTTATGCCCATCTCGATTTCGTCGAACCATACGACCGCGGGGGTGAGACTTTCGAGCGTGCGGCAGGCTTCGACAAACGCGCCTTCGGGCTGCCCATGCCGCCCTGAAAAGATTTCGATCATGTCGATTCGGTATAGCGGAAGTTCGAAATATGACGAGATCGCCTTCACCGTCAGGCTCTTACCGCACCCGGGGATTCCCATGACGAGCACGCCTTTGGGCACGATGTCCGCGTCCAGCGTCTCACGCCTTTGAAACAACTGACGCCGTTCGAGCAGCCATTTCTTAAGATTCTCGAGGCCTCCGACTTCCCCGATATCGGTGCTGTCGGCGATGTACTCGATAACACCGCTACGCTTGGTCAGGATCCGTTTCTCCTCGAGCAGCGCGGGCGCCGATTCGGCGCCGAGACCCGCTCCGACGGCGAGCGCGCGGCGCACCGCGTGGCGTGCTTCATCGAGGGTGAGTCCCTGCAAAGTGCGGGCGAGACGGTGGAGGACTTTTTCGTCGTGATCGGCTTTGCCGCCGCGCGCGACAATTTGATCGGCCTCCGATTTCAGGAATTCCGTCAGTTCCGCCACGTCGGGCGGCAGCAGGTCAACTATCGCAAAGTTGCGTTCGATTTCTTCCGGAACCTCGCGGACTGCCGAAGTCACCACCACGAATTTCTGCCGATCAAAGCAGATTTGGTAAAGATCGCGCACCCGGCGGCGCACACGCGCGGATTCCCGCAGCGGCTCGTGGAAGTCCTTCAGATGGAAGATTCCCGGCGCGTCGTGCGCGGCGATGAAATCGAGCACCTCTAGCGGATCGGTCGCGCGCGTCTGCCCCGCCGCGGAGCCATCAACGCTCTCCCGCGCATCATCTGCGCCCGCGCGCAGTCCCTCGGTGATGCTCCAAGTCCAGAGCGGGACCGAGTCCGGCGCCGACAAATGCCGTCCCACGGCGGTGAGCAGATTGGCCACACGGCGCTCTTCGGCCGAGCGCACATAAACCAGCGGCCGTCCCGACTGGAAGATTTCCAACAGGGTCGTTTCCGCGCGACTTTGAAGCGAATTATCCATTGCGACCAAATCCTGACTTAGACTCGCATCGACCTGCTCCGCGGATCAATTCCCAGAGCCGAACCTCATCGCTGGCGCGGCGATGCTGCCGGCCCGCCTCAAGCAGCGCCGCCGCCAGACTCTCCGGCCGGGCTTGCGCGCTACGCTCTCTTCCTGATTGTTATACACAGACGCGGCGCTTCGCGCGCGACTTATGGGGCGGATCCTGCTACTTGACGACGAGCCTGACATGCACGAAAACTGCCGGCGTATCCTCGTCCGCGCCGGCCACGAATGCCTGGTTTCGTCCAATCCCAGTGAGGCGATTGCGACGCTCGAGAGCGCGATGCCCGACCTTTTGATCACGGATTTGCGGATGCCCTCTATCGACGGGCTCGAAATCATGCGCCGCGCGCAGGAGCTCGACCCCGCCCGCCCGGTTATCATGCTGACCGCCTTTGCGACCATCGAGTCCGCCGTCGCCGCCGTCAAGGCGGGCGCCTTCGACTTCCTGGCCAAACCTTTTACGATGGATCAGCTTACGCTGGCGGCCGAGCGCGCACTCGCGCAGCGCAGCCTGATTATCGAAAACCGCAACCTGCGCGAACAGCTAAATGGCGTTTTCGGGTTCGAGAAAATCATTGGCTCGAGCCCTGCCGTCCAACGTGTGATCGATTTCGTGCGCAAGGCGGCGCGCAGCGAGGCGAACATCCTGATCCTCGGCGAGTCGGGTACCGGCAAGGAATTGATCGCCCGCGCGATCCACGCCAATAGCCCGCGAGCGCCGGGCGCCTTCGTGCCAGTGGATTGCGCTGCGCTGCCGGAGAACCTGCTGGAATCGGAGCTTTTCGGGCACGAGCGCGGCGCGTTCACGGGAGCCTTTGCACCCAAGCCCGGGTTGCTCGAAACCGCCGCCGGCGGCACGGTTTTCCTCGACGAGATCGGCGAGATGCCGGCCTCCCTCCAAGTCAAGCTCCTGCGCGCGATCCAGGAACGCGAAATTCGCCGCGTCGGCGGCACCCATCAGGTACGCATCGATGTGCGCATCTTGTCCGCGACCAATCGCGACTTGCGCTCCCTGGTGCACTCCGGCAAGTTCCGCGACGACCTGTTCTATCGGCTCGACGTGATCGATGTCGTCCTGCCGCCCCTGCGCGAGCGCAAATCCGATATCGCCCTGCTGGCCAGGCACTTCCTGCAGCAATTTCGCGGCGCGGATTCGGCCACGCCGCGCGGCTTCGAGCCTGAAGCGATCGCCGCGCTCGAGAGTTATCACTGGCCCGGCAACGTGCGGGAATTGCAGAACGTGATCGAGCGGGCCTGCGCGCTCGCCGATGGGCCAGCGCTCTCAGTGCGCGATTTCCCGGACAAAATCCGCTCTCCGAAACCGCCCGAAGACCCCGAACCGTCCTGCGTCTCGCAGAGCGCCGGCACGGAGCTCAGCTTCAAGCAGGCCAAGGCTAAATGGATCGAAGAGCTCGAAGACCGTTATCTGCGCGATATCTTGAGCCGGTTCCGCGGCAACGTCTCGCAGGCAGCGCGCGCAGCCAAGATTGATCGCACCACGTTTCATCGCCTGCTCAATAAGCATCGCATCCGATGAACCTGGCGATGCGCGCCGGTTGAGACGCTCAGACCGCCAGCGCGGCGCTAACCATCGCGTCGAGAACGGATAAATCGACCGGCTTTTGTATGCACACGCTCGCGCCGCACGCCTGCGCAAGCTCGAACAAAGCGCCGGCCGCATGGCCGGAAATTGCGATGATGGGAGTTCGAGGCGAGTGGCAATGCGCGTGCCGGATTACCTCGATCCCGCTTTCTGTCGCCAGATTCAAGTCGGTCAAGACCAGATCCGGATGCGCGAGGTCGAAGGTCTTTATCGCCTGGCCGCCATCGGAGGCGCACAAACACAAATACCCCGACTTCGTAAGAACTCTCACGTACGCCTCCATCAGCTCCGGCTCGTCATCGACGATCAAAATCCTGAAAGGCATCGGAAAATCACCACGCAGAGCCGCATCTGAGCAAGTAACGTTCCGACAATTATTTATTGATTTCTCAAGCGATCGCGGAGTTCCTGCCGTCGCCCCAGCGGCGCCAACACAACACCTCTGATGCGCGCCGAGCACAGTTTCGCGGCTATTGCAGCGCGGATGCGGCCCTCGGTTCCGCGTCGAGTTTGGCCGCCGGAAGCCGGATCACGAAACTGGTTCCTCGACCCTGTTCGGACTTCGCCTCGATCGTGCCACCGTGATCTCCTATAACCCGGCGGCTCAGCCACAACCCCAGCCCTGTTCCATGTTCTTTGGTGGTGTAAAAAGGATCAAAAGCCCGCGCGAGTACCTCAGGCGCGGCTCCGGCGCCATCGTCGCTGACAACGACCCGAACCCATCCCGCGCGCTCCGGATCGCTTCCCGTCTCGATTCGGATCCGCTTGGCGCCCGCTTCGCGAGCATTGGTGAGCAAGTTCAATATGACTTGTTCGAACCCGGTCCGCTCGCCCATCACCGTGGCAAGCGTGGGGTCCAGCGCCAAATCGACGCGAACCGAGCCGTCGTGCGACTCGCCAAATAGCTGCATCACGCTCTCCTCGATCGCGCCGTTGATTTCCACCGCTTCGCGCAGGGCCGGGCGTTGACGCGCCATCGCGAGTAAGTTCTGCGAGATGCGGACCGCCCGCTCGACGTTACGCTGCAGGATGAGCAAATCGTCGCGGGTCTCCGGCGCAAGTTCCTGCCCGCCCGACAGCATCAGCTCGATTCGCGACGAAATGACGGCGAGCGGGTTGTTGAGTTCGTGCGCAATAGCGGCCGCCACCGAGCCAAGCGCCTTCAATGTTTCGGCGCGCCGCGCCTCGCGTTCCATCGCGCGGCGTTCGGTCACATCTGAAATGAAGGCAAATATCCGCTCCGAATTCTCGTTGACGACGTGGCTCAGGCTGACCTCGGCAAGGAACTCGCTCCCGTCCTTGCGCAAGCCGACGATCTCCTGAACGGCGGCCGCCGGACGCCCGGGCGGCACCGGAAAAAACCTCGCGCGAAGATCGGCGCGCCTTTCGCGTTGCCGCTGCGGTATCAGGATCTCGACCGGTTTTCCGACCGCTTCCCCCACCTCATATCCGAACATCTCGCGCGCCCGAGGATTCATCTGTCGAATCACGCCGTCGGCGTCGAACCGGATGATCGCCTCGGATGCGGACTGGAAAAACGCACGCGCACGCGCCGCCGCGTTGTGCTCGGATTTGACCGACTCGCGCAGACGCCGCGCATAGCTTTTCGCAACCAGGTAGAGCACCAGGCCGGTCACGCAGGTGAAGACGAA
>JAJZAG010000154.1 GCA_021799555.1 Deltaproteobacteria bacterium
TTGCTGAAACGCGCTCCGACGCATGACGACCGCGGTCGGCAGGATGTGGCAGATATGGCCCTCTGGCGTAAGTAACTCATCGAATCGAGGTGGCGAATATCCATTGTAGTAATATGAATCACGCTGAACTCTTCCCACAAGGTCTACTTCGACAGCGTCATGATATGCGAGCACGCACTGAGGCGTCGCCTCGAACGGAGGCATAATATGAGCGAGCTTCTCGAGCATCCATTCGTCGTCGGCGTCGAGAAAGGCGAAATATTCTCCGCGCGAAAGGGCGGCGCCCCGGTTTAGAGCCCTCGGTAACCCGGGCATGGGTTCCTTGATCGCTACAACTCGATCTCCGTACGATTCGATCACCTGGCGAGTTCCGTCGATTGAGCCGTTGTCGATCACAATTACCTCGAACCTGCCCGCATAGGTCTGCGACAGGGCGCTGTCGATCGCTCGAGCTAGGGTGCGCTCGCCGTTGCGTACCGGAATTATAACTGAAACGCGCGGATTCATAAGCGCAACCGATTCAGGCGGCTGCCCCGCGGTCGACAGCGACATACCCCGTCAAAGTCCAGAAAGATCGCTTGGCGATCAAACGTTCCTCGTGGTCGAGCAGTCCGCGCCAGCCCGCTGTCGACAGGACCAGCAGTTCCAGCGTGACGATCGCGATCTTTGTGGCTAAGACTACCGGAACGGCCGCCACGACCAATCCTAGAGCCGCCACGACTGTGAAGTATGCGAGGCGCCGACCGCCGCGGGCAATGTCTGGTAAAAGAACCCGCGCCATAACCCACTCCGCTGCTGCTTCCACTCCACAACGAACGGCGCTTGCAATTGCCGCCCCCTCGGCACCTCGCCAATAAACGGCCCCAATCATCAGGGCGAGGTAAATCGGCAGCTCCACCGAGCGCAATTTGAGGGTCACGTCTGGCCGCCCAGCCGCCCAGAGCAATTCGTCTGGCGCGCTACCCACCGCATGAAGCAACGCCGCGACCGCCAACCACTGAAGCAATACGCTGCTGTGGGCCGCGAATCCGGCGCCCACCCACAAACTCAACAATTCGTTTGCGAAGGCAATCAGAAGGAGCACCACAGGAAACATCACCAGCAGCAACGCCTTTGCGCTGCGCTCAAAAATAATCCGGCTCTTCGCTCGATCCTCGACCAAACCGTAGCTCATAGCAGGGAAAAGAACCCTAGCGACACTCCAGGGCACAATCCGTAGCTTATTCATAATTCGCCCCGGAACGACGTAGTACGACAATGCGGTCATCGAGCTCAGTGCCGCCAGCACGAATCGATCGAAACTCATCATCAGAGTTCCGGCCACGCCGTATCCTGCTGCCCACTTACCGAATCCCACCAGATCAGGAACAACTGCGCGGCTAAAGCGCATCTGTGCGATCATCCGCGGCGCTGTCTGGGCGCACATCGCAAAATATACTATCCATGTCACGAGGTAGCCCGCCGCCAGTACCCCGATGAGTGCAACGATGCTGTGGGAGTACGGCAGCACCAAGAGCGGGCCCAGCGACGAGAACGCTGCACTCGGGCTCTGTACCAGATTGATCACACCGAAGCGTTGATGCGCCGCGAGCACAGAAGACAGCACCCGCATCGTCAAGCATATCGGCAGCGAAAATGCCAGGATATAAAATCCATCGACCACCTGTCGTTGGATTTCCGGTGCCACGCGGAAAAGCCGCGCCACCATAATGTTGGCGCCTGACGCCAAAAGTACCGCACCGATTAGTCCAAGGACGACCATCAACGTCAAAGCCGTACCAATCAGTACCGGGATTTCGCGATCGGCGTGTCTTGCCAGCCGATCGCTCACTAGTTTTGTGAGAGCAAACGAGGTCCCGAAGTCAAACAGATTAAAATAACCAAATACCGTCCACGCCAGAGCCAAAACACCGAACTGTTCCGTACCAATCGTATGAATGAGGATTGGCATCGCAATGAAAGCGGCCGCGAGCGGAGCTAATTCCCCCGCACCGTTCCAGATCACGTTGCGCGCCAATCGCTTTCCGGAAATTAGCGAAGCATCCGCTGTCTGGAATTGCTCTGCCATAACTTAAAAGCTGCCGCTAATTCTTCAGCGCCGTAAGAGCGGCTAGCAATCGTTCGTTATCTGCCTCGCTCCGGATCGCTATCCTGACATATTCAGCGTCCTCCAGGCCGGCCTTCCCTGTGCAGTCCTTGATGAGCATCTGGTGCTGCTCGAGTAAATATCCGGTCAAGGCGGTCGCCGAAAGACCTCGCGACACCTGGCATAGGAAATAGTTCGCTTCAGAGGGAACAACTCGGAGCCAATTTAATTCCGTCAGCCTAAGGCCAAACCTATCGCGCTCCGCGCGGAGAGCAGCACATGCGCGCTGATATTCATCCTCATATTTTCCAAATATCTGCAGGAAGAATTCCCCGAAGGAATTTATGTTCCAGATTGCCAACTTTTCCCTGACCGACCTGATCAGATTTTCATCTGCGCAGGCCAACACGCCAAGTCGCAAACCTGGTATCCCATAGCTTTTGCTTATGCTCTTGATCACGGCAACCCATGGGTGCGCGTCAAGAAAGTCACCGTTCAATAGCGAAAAGCCCGCGGATGCGAAGTCGGCGAATGATTCGTCAACGATTACGCACACACCGCGCTTGCCAAGACTTTCGATGAGGCCGGTCAGCGCGCTCCTGTCGAGCATGCGTCCAGTAGGATTATCGGGGTTCACGACAACCAGGCACGTGAGACCCTGCGAGAAACGTTCTATCTGAGCAACGCTGCAGCTAAAGTCCACATTATCAGGCTTGAGTGTCCGCACGCTCGCAGCTGGACCTGCGCATTTGAGATATTCCTCAAATGTCGGAAGAATCACGCCGATTTCGCCGCGCGTGTGCTGAAGCATTGCCTTAATCAGCTCCGATGCACCGTTGCCGACAAGAACTTGCGACGGACGGCAATCGAACCGGCGAGCGGCGAGTGTATTTTGGACATCCAGCCCCGACGGATACGATGCCAGAAGGGTCGAGAGGCTCGCCTTGAATTCATCAACCATGCGCCGCGACGGAAAATAAGGATTGACGAGATAACAGAAGTCCAGAAGCTGGGGAAATCGCCAGTATCCGCCATAGAGGCGCTGATATTGGCGCAGGTGGGAATCGCCATTCGCGAATAGGATCTCCGCTATCGCGAGGTCATTTGCGTCGTCGATTTCGTACCACTTCCGAGTCTCGACTCGGAACGCCTTCAGCTCGGTCTTCTCGAGAGCAGTGATGACGGTCAACACTTCTTCGTAGTACTGCGTTCGCCCGAATGCCGACATGTAGGCCGATAAAAAAGGTACGCAAAAGCGACGGGCGAATTGACGCGAGAATTTATAAATATTGACGGTTTTAAAATAGGATTCGCTGTCGCTCCACTTGAAATGCTTTTTCGGGATGACATCAACGATGTTTTCGCCGCTCAACAGCGTAACTGTGCCATCCATCCAGCGCTCGAACTTCGCCACGACGGTCAAGTTGGGCGCTGGTGAAGACACGACCTCTTGAAGAATTTCAGGATCGAAAATCAGATCGCTCTCAAGCAGTATCGTATCATCGGCTTCAAGATACTCGCGGGCCAACCAGAGCGAATAGATGTTGTTCGTTGTTTCGTAGAGCGGATTGTGCACAAACACGATTTCGAGCCGGTCTTGGAATGTGTTCACGAATGTTTGGAGACCGTCTGCGCCGTGCCCCGTGATCACCACTACCCTCTTTATGCCCGCGCCAAGGATCGCCTCCAACGTGCGCTCGATAAGAGTCTTGCCGTTGACCTCGACCATCGCCTTGGTCTTGTCCGCGGTGATGTTTCCCAACCGCCGGCCCATACCGGCGGCTAATATCAATGCTTGCATAGGTGCGTCAGCGTAAATTTGGCTTCATGCGTCCGAAACAGAGCCGCCGCGGCCCTTCGGGGGCACTGCCGAAGGACTGTCGCAACCGGACTTCCGGCGAAGAAGCACGTTGTAGCGAAACTCGGAATTCCCGTAACCTTCGACTCGCTGGTCGTAAATCTCAAGCTCCACACCCCACCGATCACTGTTCAGGCACCACCATTGTCGCTCTATGAAGAGCTGGGGCGCGTCCCGATAAAGGCGATCGTATTCGTCCGCGCCGAGCGCGTCGCGCCGCCGGGTTTCGAAATCGCGGCGCCTGGAGGCATCGTTCACGTCGAGGATCAAACTCCGCCCGCCGTCTCTCAGGCTTCGCGCGAGCTCGCGAACCGCCGCGTCGGCGTATTCGAGGCTCGGAAAATAAAGGAACACGCCGTTGCAAATTCCCGCGTCGAAAAAACCTGTGCGAAACGGTAGATGAGCAGCCTCTCCGACAACAAAATTTCCGGATGGTATCATTCGCCGGGCTTGGCCAATATGAGGGGCTGAATAGTCCAAGCCCGAGAGGTCCAGGAATCCAGAGCAATAGAGCGGGTACAGAAATGCTCCGGCACCGCATCCGACTTCGCAAATTCGCTCGTGCGTCCGAAGATTTAATCGCTCCGCCGCATTCATGACCATCTTAGTCCAGTGCCGCGGCTCGATTTTGCCCAAGCCGCTGTCAAAACCGTCGGCCACGATCAAGTCTGAAAGCGACGCCAACTTTCCAGCCGCCTGGCCCTTCCGTGCCCAGATTTCTTTCCAACCCATTTCCGCAGTTACCGATTCTGTTTCAGCAGACCATATCGCCGAGCGACGCGCCCGACGTGACGCCGTAGCTTTTCCTTACGCCACCGAAGACCCGTACGGACCCTCGACCAACGCCGACCTCGGTTCCGTTCGACGCATTCGACGATGGCCCGCGCTGCGCGCTGCGCGTCACGTCCCTCTGTCGTGTCGAACATGTGGCCACGGATCTTGACCATCCCGGAAGAGATTTCCGTCTGGGCAAAGATCTTGTGGAAACGGTCTACCACATCGGTTGGTGTCACACAGATCGGCAATACCTTCTTAACTTCAGGGAGCAAGAGTCTAGCGACCTGCCTGGAATCCCCTAAAGCCACAACCTTTTTATTCAGTAGGATTGCGTCGGTCAGCGCGCCGCTGTCCAAATCGGAAATCACCATATCGGCAAGCGCGAAAGCATCTTCCGGTGGCATATACCGGTCCAATAACGTCACGGGACCGTTCCGCAGCTTTTGCATCCTGTCCTTTTCCATTCGATATGTACAGTGATGCGGCTTCACTAGGACCTCGAAATCCTGGGACAGCATAAAGATCGAGTCGGCGAACCTATCGATCGAGGATCTGTGTTGCCAGGTGGGTAAGTACAAAAGTGACGGCTTCTCACCCTCAAGATTGTACTTCGCTCGAATAGTCGCTCGTTCGGGCCGATTGTTGAACCAGGCGTCATAACGCGGATAGCCCATCATCCGAACGCGCTCGGTGTCAACGTATTTTCGGAAAATCGCGAGGTCGAATTCGCCGTGAAGGAGGTAGAGATCGAAACCGGCGAAGTGCGACCGACGCGCCCGGGGGATATAGTACCAAACCAGACTCACACCATAATTCAGTCTTGCGCGCAGCTTACGATAGTCACGAAGGATTCGCGTCGCGCCGGTGGTCAGCGCTATGTCGGCGCCGGGATCGGCCGCAGGAACACAGGGCAGGCGCAGCTTTGCGAGAAGCTCCTCCGCTATATCGGGGTTGTACCATCCGGCGGCCGCGTTGTGGGCTTCGCTGCGGTTAGAGACGAAGGCTGCGTCGACCCCCATCGCAATCAATTCGTGGGCGATCGGCCCAAAATGCAATGCCTCCATTGCGTCCGAGAGGTAGAATTCAACTCGCATAAGGAGTTAGCACGGTTAAGCTGTCAGTTTTCCGGCTCGCCGGGGAGCGCCCGCCTACGCGCCGTTGTGGGGAAGCTGGCCCCGCCGGAGGCGGTGGATGAGCGTTTCTGGAAATCCTGATAATCGGCCTTGATCGCTGCGTTGTCGGGTGCGAGTTCCGCGGCCCGAGAGAGATCGGTTCCGGCCGCGTAGAATTGATAATTCGCTTCCTCGGCGAGGCCGAGCTTGTCGAGTACTTGTGGCGAATCAGGATGCAGCTCGGCGGCTCTTTTGAGGATCAGCACCGCCTGGTCGAAACGTTTTTCACGCATGTAGAGTTGGCCAAGCCGGATCGCCGCGCCGGCATTGGAGGGGCGGATATTCGACGCATCGACGAGCGCCTTTTCCTCAGTCGAATTATCTCCCACGCGACGCGCCGCGGCCGCAAGCGCCAGCTCGAGCCTGAACGGATCGGCGCCGTTGCGAATTCCCTCGTCGATCGCGGCGCGCGCGGCACGAAGGCGTTTTTCGGGCGCGAAAATATCGGTGGCAAGATAGCGATACGGATCGGGTGACGTTGGATCGAGCGCCGCGGCCTCGCGGAGGTATTTTTCGCCATCGGCAAAGTTGCCGGCGTCCGCAAACGACCGACCCGCCGCAACGAGCAGGTCGGAACGCAGCCCGGGATCTGGTTCGGTCCCGGCTGCCTTGACATAGAGGCGCGCTTCGCGTGGATATTCGTGGAGAGCGTCGTAAAATCCGCCGAGCGCCCAGACGGCGTTCTTGAAGTTGCGGGCGACGGCCATCTTGAGGCCGGTTTCCACCGCCGCGCGGTCCGCGGGCGTGAGCCGCGTTCGATTATCGGCGGTCAGGTAAAAGTGGTTATCCAACCACGGAGAGTTGTAGACCGACAACGTCACCTGCTTGAGCGCCGCATTTGGACGACCGGCAAAAATAAGGCTCTGCGCGTACAGATCGCGAACCCGGGGATCAGTGGGATCGAGCCACGCCGCGGAAGCTAGTTCATGCGCGCGCGCAGCCGGCGAGATTCGCGGACCCAGCGCCGCCGCCATCCAGACATGCGTCAGCGACAGAGCGGGATGCGCCAGCACTCCTTCGCGCGCGCTCGCAACGGTGCTCGGAACCTCGAGACTGTACGGATACGGTATTTTGTTCTGTCCGACGGCTAAAATCGATACGACTATCACAGCGGCCGCGGCCGTGGCGGCGATCACCCGCAGTTGCGATCGCGAGGGCGCCGCTTCGACGCGATCGAGCCGCGCAACCACAACCAGCCGCATCGCCATCGCGAATATCAGCGTGAAAAGGAATGCGACGGCTGGAATCTGGAGATTGAAATCAAAAAATTCCTGAAACGCCATCGCGCCCATCCCGGCGAGCAGGGCCGCGGCGACCGGCAAGACATCGGCGGGAAGATTTGGCAGCCCGCGGTACAGGCGACGCGCGGCGGCGGTGAAAAACCATGCCAGGAACCCAAATCCGATCACACCGGCGCTGACCAGCAACTCGAGGTAATCGTTGTGCGCCTCGCGGACCTGGTTAGGATTCCACGGTGGACTCTGGAAGTGCGCGAACGCATCCTCGAATGCTCCAAGTCCCATCCCAAACAGCGGGAAGTCGCGGATCATCGGAAGCGAGTCGCGCCAGACATTGACCCGAAAGTGGAGCGATTGATGGTTGCTGATCGTGTCCTTAAGCCGCACGTCGGCTTCGTGTCGCCCGCGGTCGCCAACGAAAACAGAAGTGGTGGCCAGAATCACGATGACCGCAATTGCGCACAGCGGCACGGTCACGCGTGAGCGGAGCCGGAAAATCCACGGACGGTTTTCAATCGCGATGAACCGCGAGAGAAACACCAGCGTCGAAACGCCAACCACCGCGCCGAGCCATCCCGCCCGCGACATGCTGAGCAGAAGCGCGATACTGGTGACCATCGCGACAACGGCGCAGAAGACACGAAACGGCTCGCTGTTGCGTCTGGTTACAAACGTGGGAAAGAGCATGCCGGCGATGGCGACCGGAAGTATGAGATTCAGATAGCTCGCGAAGTGGTCCGGATTGACGAAAGGTCCACGCGCGCGTCCGAAAAGGGTCGGTTGAGCGCGTCCCCAATCGTAAGGGACGAAAATCCAGAGTATTTTACCGTTCCAGAAAACCCTCTCGAGGATTCCGACGCACGCGACGAACAGTCCGGTCGCCATAATCGCGACGAGGACATAGCGGTAAAACCGCTTCTCCGCCACGCCATTCATCGACGGCCCGAACGGATAGAGCATCACCGCGAAAAACAGCGCAGCGTAAGCGGCGATTTTGATCAGCAATTCAAGCGTGAGAGGTGGCGCGATCGACAGTGGCATCCACCGCGGCGCGTCGGAGGCTTCGGACGCCAGTTTGGAAGTCTCTTCGAGAGCGGCCGCCTTTGCCGTCGGCGTCCTGGGGTTCGGCGCGGCCTCGGTTTGGCGCGAAGGGTAGGATAAAGGACGGGCGACCGATGGAACCGACGCTGCGGCCTTGAGCAGGTCCCGGTATGGAGCTTGATTAGGCCATCCGGGAAGCGTTTTTGCGTACAGGGTGTATGTCGAGGGTGAGAGCAAGCGGAGCATCACCGGCGGCATCGGAAGCATCGCGAGCGCCGCAAAAGCGATAAACAACGCAAGCGGAAGGGCAATTGGGCGAAGGTTCGCGAACGCCGGCTGATACTGGATCGGCTCGACGATCGCCGTCTTGGCCATCCAGATCAGAACCAACCCACCGATCGCAAGCTCGAGCGCGATAAAGGCCCACGGAT
>JAJZAG010000155.1 GCA_021799555.1 Deltaproteobacteria bacterium
AATCGGCGGCGGTATCGCCGGTCTGATGTTTGCGCTTGCCGCTTCCGAGTCAGGCACCGTGACCGTTCTCACCAAGGCCGGCAGCACCGAGGCGAACACAAACTACGCTCAGGGCGGGATTGCCAGTGTGTGGAGCGTCGATGACTCGTTCGCGTCGCATGTCGCCGATACGCTGCGCGCCGGAGCCGGCCTATGCGATCCCCGCGCGGTCGAGAGCATCGTGCGTGATGGTCCCGTAGTCGTACGCGAACTGATTCGGTTCGGTACGCACTTTACGCGAATCGAACACGGGGGCGAAGACGAGTATGACCTCGGACGCGAGGGCGGTCATAGCCATCGCCGCGTCCTGCACGCGCAGGACCTGACCGGACAGGAGATTATGCGGGCGCTGACGGAAGCCGCGCGCGCGCGAAGCAATATCCGCACGCTCGAAAATCATGTCGCAATCAACCTGCTGGTCGAGAGTCCGTCGGGAGGGCTGCCCGGCGCTTGCTGGGGTGTCTATGCATATGACAAAGCCAGCGGCGCCGTCCGCAAGATTCTCGCGCGCGCCACGCTGCTCGCCACTGGAGGCTCCGGCAAGGTTTATCTTTACACGACCAATCCCGATATCGCATCGGGCGACGGCGTTGCGATGGCTTATCGCGCGGGAGCACCGGTTGCCAATCTCGAGTTCTACCAGTTTCATCCCACCTGCCTGTTTCATCCCGCAGCAAAGTCATTTCTGATTTCCGAAGCGCTGCGCGGCGAAGGCGCGATTCTGAAGCTTGCGGATGGAACGGCGTTCATGAAGAACTACACGCCTGACGCCGAATTGGCGCCGCGCGATATCGTCGCCCGCGCAATCGATTCCGAAATGAAGCGGCGCGGCCTCGATTGCGTTTACCTGGATATCAGCCATCGCGATGCCGACTTCATCCGGGCGCGCTTTCCCAATATCTATCGACGATGCCTCAGCTATGGATTTGATCTCACCAAGGGACCGATTCCGGTGGTTCCCGCCGCGCACTATATGTGCGGCGGCGTAATGACCGACCTCGAAGCCGCAACCGCGATCCCGCGCCTTTACGCGGCCGGTGAAGTCGCGATGACCGGGCTGCACGGCGCGAATCGACTGGCGTCAAACTCGCTGCTCGAGGCCGCAGTAATGGGACGCCGCGCGGCGGGAGCCGCGGCGCGAATGCTCGCCGACGCGGGTGGAATGCCTCCGGAGTTTCCCGAATGGGATCCGGGCCGCGCGATTCGCAGCGAGGAGCGGGTACTGATCACGCAGAGCTGGGATGAGATTCGCCGCCTGATGTGGAATTACGTTGGAATCGTGCGCAGTGATCGGCGCCTTGAACGCGCGCTCCGCCGAATCGAATTATTGAAGGAAGAGATTCATTCCTACTACTGGGATCACCTGATCGATTCCGACCTTATCGAACTGCGCAACCTTGTCACGATAGCAGAGTTGACGGTCCGGTGCGCGATGTCGCGCCGGGAATCGCGGGGCCTGCACTATAATATCGATCATCCCGATCTCGGCGGTCCCGAGTGGATGCGTCCGACCGTGCTGCGGAAACCCGAAAGGTCCAGCGGGTAAGCCTGGAGACACGCCGCCCGGCCAATCTGATTCTGGAGATCACGCGAAGACGCGGCTGCGCGAGACCCTACCCGACCGGTGCGGGCTGCTTTGTGCTTAGATCGCTGTAGGCGAACGAGAGGTTGCCGTCGGCGACGTCAACGATCACCTTTCCCCCCTTCGTCAGCCGGCCGAAGAGAACGTCGTCGGCCAGCACGCGGGCGATCTCGTTTTCGATGAGGCGGCCGAGGGGTCGCGCGCCAAACCGCGGGTCGTAGCCGCGCTCGGCGAGCCACTTCTTAGCCGCCGCGGTCGTTTCGAGCGCGACCTTCTGCTTGTCAAGACGATCTTGGAGTTCGGCGAGAAATTTATCGACGACCATTTCGATGATTGGAGGTGAAAGCGGTGCGAACTCGATCGTCGCGGAGAGCCGGTTGCGAAATTCCGGGCTGAACATCCTATCGATAACCGACTTGGGATTGCCCATCCCGACCCCGCCTTGGAATCCGATTGTTCCGCGCGCCAGTTCCTGCGCACCGGCATTTGTGGTCATCACCAGAATTACGTTGCGAAAATCCGCCTTGCGACCGTTGTTATCGGTCAACGTCGCGTGATCCATCACCTGGAGCAAAATGTTGAACAAGTCAGGATGCGCTTTTTCGATTTCATCAAGCAGCAACACGCAATGCGGCGTTTTGTTTATAGCGTCGGTCAGCAGTCCGCCCTGGTCGAAGCCAACGTATCCCGGTGGCGCGCCAATTAGCCGCGACACGGTATGGCGCTCCATGTATTCGGACATGTCGAAGCGGATAAACTCCACGCCCATCACCTTGGCGAGCTGGCGAGCTACCTCGGTCTTGCCGACGCCAGTGGGCCCGGCGAATAAGAACGCCCCGACCGGGCGATCGGGATGGCCAAGTCCCGAACGGGCGAGCTTGATCGCCCGTGCGACCGCGTCGATCGCGGCGTCCTGCCCGAACACCGCTTGCTTGAGTTCTTCATCGAGGCCCTGCAGACGCGAACGATCGGTGGCTGAAACCGTGCGTTCCGGAATTTTCGCCATCCGCGCCACCGTCCGCTCGACGTCGCGAACACCGACTGTCACCGGTTCGGACGCACCCTTACCGCGCAGATGGCCTGCGACGCCGGCTTCATCCATCACGTCGATCGCCTTGTCCGGCAGGAAGCGGTCGTTGATGTAGCGTCCGCTCAGTTCGACCGCGAGCCGAATCGCGGGCGCCGTGTAGCGCACGTTATGATGCTTCTCGTAGTACGATTTGAGACCGTCGAGAATCTCGACCGTCTCTTCCTGGCTGGGCTCCGGCACGTCGATACGCTGAAACCTCCGCGCGAGCGCCTTGTCGCGATCGAACGATCGCTTGTATTCCTGGTAGGTCGTCGAACCGATGCATCGCAGCTCGCCCGAGGCGAGCGCGGGCTTGAGCAGATTCGACGCATCCATCGTCGATCCTGACGCGGCCCCCGCGCCGACTATCGTGTGAATCTCGTCGATAAACAGGATGCGCTTGGGATTTCCCGCGACCGCCTTAATGACAGCTTTGAGCCGCTGCTCGAAATCGCCGCGGAAGCGCGTCCCCGCCAGCAGCGCGCCCATGTCGAGACCGTACAACTCCACTCCCTTGAGCGCGGGCGGCACCTGTCCATGATGAATCGCGAGCGCTAATCCCTCGGCCAACGCGGTCTTACCAACTCCGGCCTCGCCCACAAACACGGGATTGTTCTTGCGGCGGCGGAGCAGCACGTGGATCGCGCGCTCGAGTTCGTTTTTGCGTCCGACCAGGGGATCGATTTTTCCCTGCGCCGCACGCTCGGTGAGATTGATTGCATAGGTTTGCAGCGCCTTGGAGGGGGACAGTTTGCGCTCGCCGTCCTCTTCGCTGTCGCTGTCGGCATGCTCTTCGTCTTCTTCGTCGGCGTCTTCGTCCACCCCGCCCGCATCCCGGAGTTCGTCCTCTCCAACTTTCGACACGCCATGCGAGATAAAATTAATCACGTCGAAGCGGGCCACGCCCTGCTCCTGAAGAAAGAACAGCGCCGGCGACTCCGCCTCCTGGAACATCGCGACGAGCACACTGGCGCCGTTGATTTCGTGGCGACCGGCCGATTGGGTGTGGACCGCGGCACGCTGGAGCGCACGCTGGACGCCGAGAGCGTAGCGCGGCGCGGCGGTCTCGCCCGGCGGCATCGGTTCGACCTGATCGTTCAGGTAGCGCTCAAGCTTGCGCCCCAGCACCTCGAGATTGGCGCCGCATCGCTTCAGGATATGGCTCGCCGTCACGTCATGAATCATCGCGTAGAGCAGGTGCTCGAGGCAGACGTATTCGTGGCGGCGATTGGCTGCTTCGGTCATCGCAAGCTGCAATGTCACCTGCAGCTCTCGGCTGATCATGATGTTATTGGACGGAGGCATCTGGATTAGCGCCGGCGCATGGCCGGCTCCCTACTCCTTTTCCATCACGCACTTCAGGGGATATTCCGCTTGACGCGCCAGATCCTCGACCGTGCGGACTTTGGTTTCGGCGACCTCGAACGGATACACGCCTGCTACACCCATCCCATTCTGATGTACGTGCAGCATGATACGGGTGGCCTCGGCATGCGGGCGGTGGAACACGGCTTTCAGAACTTCGACGACGAACTCCATCGGCGTGTAATCGTCGTTGAGCAGGATCACTTTGTACATCGGCGGCTTGGCGGTTTTGGCCCGCGTCTTGGTCCGCCGCTCGGTGACAGTGCCGGTATCACGGGAATCCCCGCCATCCGCGCCGTCATCGCCGACGCGCGCCGCCGCGCGTCGGGCGGCAATTCGCAGGATTTGCGGCTTCGCGATCATCCGATTCTCACCCGCACTTTTCCAGCGTACTGCAGACATCTCCCACAGGAGATAGAATATCAAATTAACCGCCATGTTAGGGAGTGCCATCGCGAGCGCGATTTCGGTTTGCTCTGGCGGCCGCGATTGTTACGCTCTGGGCCGAGGGCGCGCACGAGCTGCCGATGAATGATTCGACCGAACAAATCGAGGTCGCGATCGTCGAGGGAATTGACCGGATACCGCGAGCCGACTGGGACGCGATTCTCGCGCCCGACGATTCGCCGTTCCTGGAATGGGACTGGTTGTTCGCGATGGAGCAATCCGGTTCCGCGACGCGAAAAACAGGATGGTCTCCGTACCATATCGTGCTGCGGGATCGCGCCACGCGCCAGATTGTCGCGGCCTGCCCGTTATATCTCAAATCGCACAGCATGGGTGAATTCGTGTTCGATCACGGATGGGCCGACGCGGCATTACGCGCCGGACTGCGTTACTATCCCAAGCTTGTTGTTGGTGTGCCGTTCACTCCTCATACCGGACGCCGGCTCCTGACCGCACCGGGCATCGACCGCACCGCAATTGTGCCAATTTTGGCTCAAGCTCTGACAACCCTGTGCGACGACAACAAGCTATCGTCGGTGCACGTGAACTTTTGCGCCGAGGACGAAGTGCGGGCGCTTGCACAGGCCGGGTTTCTCGAGCGGTTCGGCTATCAGTACCATTGGCAGAACAGCGGCTTCAAAACCTTCGACGATTACCTGGCGCGGCTCAAGCACAAGCGCCGCGCCGCAGTGCGGCACGAACGCGCGGCCGTCGCTGACGCGGCAATTACGGTGAGGGTATTTCATGGTGAGGAAATTCCCGACGCGATATTTCCGGTGATGTACCGCGTCTATCTGTCAACGATCGAAAAGCTCTACTGGGGCAGGCAATACCTGACCGAACCTTTTTTCACAATCCTTCGCGAGAACTTCAAGCGGAACTTGAGCTTTATCGCCGCCTACCAGGCGGGCGAGGTGATCGCCGGCGCGATCTGCCTGGAGAAGGCGGGCGTTCTTTACGGACGGTACTGGGGATGCTTTCGCGACGTTCGCTTCCTGCACTTCGAAGTCTGTTACTATGCCGGGATCGAGCACGCAATCAAGCGCGGCATCGCCCGCTTCGAACCTGGCGCCGGTGGCGAGTACAAATGGCTGCGCGGTTTCGATCCGGCGCTGACGCGCAGCATGCACTACGTCGCACATCCAGCGCTGCGCAAAGCGATCGCTGATTTCCTCAAGCGCGAACGGCGCGAAGTGCAACGCTGGATCGCGGCGGGCAGCGAGCGCTCGCAACTAAAGCCGCCTGCGCCAAGCGACGAGGAGCAGCAGTAGCGTCACCCTCGATTCCCACGGTCTCAACGGCACGGCGCGCATCATCGATCTTGTGCGGTTGCGCTGGATTAATTTCAGCGACGTCGAATCCGACCATTGCGGCGCGAAGAACGAACGGCAAGCCACCCCAGGCCTGCTCACTGAATCTTGGGTCGCTCGGTCACTGGCGGCGCCTCGGCGAGCGGCGCCGAATCGTCCGACAGAGCCGGGTCGATTCGGCGGGGCACCTTGTCAATCGGGCTTAGCTCGATTTCCTTGTCGCTCGCGATTCCAAGCTCTTTGAATCTGCGCGCCGACGGGGCGACCCGGCTTTCGAAAGATCCCACCGCCTTATTGAATGCATCTATCGAGCGCCCGAGATGGGTGCCAACGCTATCGAGAAACTCGACAACGGTCGCAAGGCGCTCATATAGGTCGCGCCCGAGATTTCTAATCCGGTCCGCGTTTTCCGCTGTTTCCTGCTGCATCCATCCGTATGCCACCGCGCGCAAAAGAGCGATCAGTGTCGTCGGCGTCGCCAGTATGACGCGGTCGCGGCCTGCCTCGATCAGGGAAGGATCCTGTTCCAGCGCCGCGCTGAAGAACGTTTCGCCCGGAAGAAACATCACGACGAATTGCGGAGCCGGTTGAAACTGATCCCAGTAAGCCTTGGCTTCCAGCTTCACCATATGTTCGCGCACTTGACGCGCATGCTCTTTGAGCTTGGCGCTGCGCATCTCCTCAGTTGGGGCCTCAAGCGCATCGAGATATGCCTGCAGCGGCGTTTTCGCATCTACGATGATGCTACGCGAACCGGGAAGCTGCACGCGAAGGTCCGGCCGTAGCCTGCCCAAGTCGGTATCGACACTCTCTTGCTGAAAGAAATCGCAACGCTCGAGCATACCGGCCAGTTCGACCACGCGCTTTAGCTGAACCTCGCCCCAGCGCCCGCGAACCTGCGGCGCGCGCAGCGCCTTGACCAGATTGGCGGTCTCGGAACGCAATTCGGTCTGCGTCGTAATCAGTGACTTCACCTGATTACCAAGCTCTCCGTAAGCAAAACTGCGCGCTTTTTCCAACGCTTGAATCTGGGAATTGATCTTATCGAGCGCTTCGCCGAGCGGTTTTACGAGCGTCTCGATTTCCTTCTTGCGCGCCTCAACGTCGCTGGTCGCGGCGCTCCTGACCGCTCCCAGCCGCTCACCCGCGAGCTTCAGGAACTCTTCGTTGCTGCGCCCTAACGCTTCCGCAGCCAGAGCGGCGAAGGTATCAGACAGCACCGCCTTCGCGTCGTCGAGCAGGCCGCGCTCACGCTCAATACTCTCTCGGGCATTCTTAAGTTCGGTTTCCGCCGTCACCCTGGCGGCTTGTGCAGTTGCAAGTTGCTCGCGCAATTTCTCGAGCTCCAGCGCGAGCGACTCGCGCGCTCCGCGCTCTTGCGCAGCGGTTGCAAGCGCAGCCGCCACACCTGCCCGGCTGCTAAGCCATCCGACCAGCGCGCCGAGAACGACTCCTCCCATCAGGGCGATGATCAATTCCATATTCGCGTTTTTTCCCCTTGCTGGCAGTGTAAACTTGTCACACGTGGAGCGAAATGCGTCGCTTCACCCCGCTGGACAGCGGTTGCGCGATGCGCTCGGGCAAAGAGGTTGCTATTGTGACGGCGGTTTTGTCGCCGCACGCAGGGCAGTGATGAAGGATATCCTCAAACAAGGCTCGATCGTGATTGTGCTAGGCACCGGCGGGGTTGGAAAGACCACCGTGGCGGCCGCACTTGGCATCGCCGGGGCCGAGGCCGGCCTGGATTGCGCGCTGATTACGGTCGATCCGGCGCGGCGTCTACGCGACGCGCTGGGGATGGCAAAGCTTGGCGGGAGTCCTATTCGTCTTGGGCGGAGTCATTTGCGCGCCGCCGGACTTGACCCGGGCATTCGGCTATTTGCGATGATGTTGGACGCTAAGGATGTTTGGGACGGAATCGTGGAACGATTCGCATCAGATCCCATCGCCCGCAAGCGGATTCTGGAAAATCCATTTTATCAAAGCTTATCCGCCGAATTCGCCGGCGCGGAAGCCTTTGCCGCGCTTCAGCAGCTATATGATCTTCATCAGAGCGCCAAGTTCGGGCTCGAAGTCGTCGATACCCCGCCGGCCGCGCACGCTTTTGAGTTCCTCGAGGCGCCTGCGCGCTTCACCCGCCTGCTCGATTCGCGCACCGCGCGCTGGCTCTTCACGCCGTCGCTTTCAGCGGGATGGCTCGCCGTGAAGGTCGCGAGCAACGCGGCGCGCTTTGTAATGCGCGAGCTCGAGCGTTTTGCCGGCGGCAATGTCCTGTCGACGATTGCAGAGTTCTTTGCCGCGGCGGCGGAGACCGTCGATGCGGTCGTGGACCGATTGCGGAAAACGGAGGCGCTGATGCGGTCGCAGGCCGTGCGTTTCGTGATGGTCACGACGGCGGAGGAAGATCGGCTGCACCAGGCGCGCGATCTGCTGTCAGAAATGAAGCGCGAAAAATTGCATCTGTCGGCGATCGTCATCAACCGGTTCCTCGACGAGCGGACCTGGCGTGAAGCCGCCGCCAGCCCGCGCGGCGCACTCGCACATCTGGAGACGATCGACAGGATTTGCGAAACATCACTCGCGGCGGCAAACCGCAAGTCAGCGACTGCTCTGGCGCGCGAGCTTCAGGAGTATCGGGTGCGGACGATCGCGCAGATCGCGCGAGTTGCGCGGTTCGCCAGCGAGCTTCCCGCGGATGTCCAGCTATCGATTGCTCCCGAGCTAAACATTGGAGTGCCGGATTTGCGCGCGCTTGCGCGCATCGCGGGATACATAACCAACG